>NZ_JAFLWD010000009.1:0-288914 GCF_017316105.1 Candidatus Enterococcus ikei | reverse complement strand
TTGAATTATATTGCCTATTTGAAACTTTGACTTAATCTTGAGCTATTTAACTACTCCCATTCTTCTAAAAACTCTTCTAGAAATAATTCCAAGAATTTTTGACGCTTGTCTCCTATTTCTTTGGCATATCTTGTATTTAAACTATTATTCAATAAGAGGATTTTTTCATAAAAATGATTGATGACCGTACTCTCATTTCGATATTCAGCCTTTGAGTGTAATGTTCTAGGTGCTATTTCTGGATCATAAATCCGATTGCCTTTGTGACCACCGTAATAAATCGTTCTTATAATCCCAATGGCTCCCATTGCATCTAACCGATCAGCATCTTGTACAATTTGTCCTTCAATAGTCAGTTTTTCTGCGTTACCTTCAAGCTCCTGACTAAAAGAAAGGTTTCTGATAATATGGAGGATTTCCTGAATCTGTGTATTAGAAACATTGATATCTTCTAATAATTTTATTAACTGTTTGTACGCAAGTTCTGGTTCAGAAACTAATTTGTCATCTACGGTATCATGAAGATATGCTGCCGCAGTTATGATAAATCTATCGCATGTTTCTGTTTCAGCAATTTTGTTTGCCATACGAACTACTCTGTTTATATGGTCCATTCCATGACCACTTTTATCTTTTGACGCTATGGATTGCGCATATGTCTTAATTGTTTCTATTTGTTGATTACTCATCTGATTCCTCCAAATTAGTTAAGAATGAACTAAAAAGGATCAGCTCTTAGAAATAATAAGAACTTTTTTAGGCTTTCCTTCTATATTCATCTTTCCTTTTGTTAACTATTCTTTATTACTAAGCCACCAATCACATCAACCACTGATTCACTGGCATTCAGCAATTCTTCCAATTGATCATAAACATTTTTCCATTTAATAACTTCGATTGGATTTTGTTCATTGGTGAATAACTCTTTAAGAGAATCACTATATAATTTATCTGCTTTGCCTTCGATCTCACTAACTTCATCGATCATTGCATGAAGGGTTTTTGAATTCTTAAATTTAGCAAACTCTTTCGTAGCAGTTAACACTCCCGCTGTGGCTTCTACTGCATACGTGATAAATACTAAAGCATTGTCCTTCAAATCCTCCACAACTAAACTGCTTAACAAATATGAGATACTATTGATCGTGTCTAATACATCATCTAAACGTTCAGTTATTTCAACAATGTCTTCCCGATCAATCGGTGTGATAAACGAAATATATAATTCACTTAAGATTTTTTTTACGATTTGATCGCCTTCACGTTCTAATACATGGATTTTCTCCGCTTCATTTTCTAATTTTTCCAATGAATAGTCAATTGCGATCATATCTAAAAGTTCTGCTGCTTGATGGGCATTTTTTGCTAAATGTTCCATTTCACCAAAATAATCAAATTGTTTTTTTCTAGCCATTTTATTCTCTCCTTAAAATAGTGCTATAAATATTTTTGCCATAATAAAGGCAATGATTCCACAGCCAGGAAACGTCAATATCCAAGCAATCATCATTTCCTTTACGATTCGCCAATCAACGCTAGAAACACGTTTTGAAGCACCGACACCCATGATTGCAGTGGTCTTTGTATGTGTTGTAGAAACTGGAATACCAAAAAGTGAGGCTAAAAATAAACAAAATGCCGTACTCAAATCAGCGGCAAAACCTTGATATCGTTCTAATTTTACCATGTCCATGCCGACAGATTTTATAATCCTCATACCTCCCACTGAAGTTCCCAAACCCATGGTTACAGAACAAAGAACCATGACCCAGATTGGAATGATAAATCCTGATCCAGATTTTTCAGCCAAATTATTATAGTAAAGCCCTAACATAAAAACACCCATAAATTTTTGACCATCTTGTGCGCCGTGTAAAAAAGCATTCGCAGCAGCACCAAATGCTTGTCCATAGGTGAAAACTTTATTCGCGGTTCTTCTAGCCACTCCTTTGAAAAGGATTACAATTAGCTTTGTAACAAGAAAGCCACCGCCAAATCCCATGACTGTGGAGACAACTAGACCAACTAGGACTTTGGCCCATTCAGCGCCATTAACTGCACCAAGTCCACCTAGAGCCATTGCAGAGCCGGTCAAACCAGCAATCAGAGCATGACTTTCACTTGTCGGAATACCAAAGTACCACGCAGCTACAGACCATACTACAATCGAAAATAACGCTGCTGCTAAGGCTACTTGAGAGGCGTTTCCTTGTGCATCAAAACTTACGATGTTACTGATTGTTTCAGCTACTTGAGCATTGAACAACGTCATAACTAATGCACCAAAAAAATTCATTATAACGGCCATCCAAATCGCGACATTTGGTTTTAACACGCGAGTCGAGACAGCGGTTGCAATTGCGTTCGGCGCATCTGTCCAACCATTAACAAAAACAACCCCCATTACCAGAGTAACAGTTACAATTAAAGCAATATTCACATTGACACCACCATTTCATTTTTCCCCTGTTATGATAGCATATTTTTTATAAAAAGTATTGATTTTTTCTATTAATCTCAAATACAAGCCGTTTTTTTACGTGATAAAATCACTAATTTTACTGTTAAGGAAAAAAACTTGTCATCTTTTATTGCAATGCCTGTTTGGATTAGGTATAATGATTAGTGTTGAATTACATATGGAATTTCCTGTGTAAGACCTTAATTTATCGGAGGTGAAAGAAATGCCAAATATTGAATCTGCAATTAAACGTGTACGTACTAACGCTAACAAGAATGCTCAAAATTCATCTCAAAAAAATGCTATGCGTACAGCTATCAAGAAATTTGAAGATGCTGTAGCTGCTGGTGCTGACAATGTGGATGCGTTATATACAGAAGCTGCTAAAGCTGTTGATATGGCTGAAACAAAAGGATTAATCCATAAAAACAAAGCAAGCCGTGACAAATCTCGTCTAAGCAAAAAATTAGCAAAATAATGATTTAATAGAAGCTGACTACGTGTTAGCTTCTTTTTTATTTCTCCAAAAAAATACGGGCTAAACATAAATGTTTAAACCCGCATCCAGTATTGCTTATAAAAATTTCAGTGCAACTCCATACCTAGGTCATCGATCAATTTGACTCTAAATAAGTTTGTATCATGCAACTTGTCCAGATAACTTTAAGATAAACAACTCAAAAAGCAGCTTTTTATCCATCTTACCTGTTTTCATTAGAAAATCATTCTCTACTAATTCATCATAGATAGCCTCTAAACGATCTAGTTCAAATCGACGAACTTGCTGTAGAGCAAGTTTTACACGATAAGGATGTATTTTCAACGTTTCAGCAATATTTGCTTGTTGATAGCCTAGTTTGGCTAAAATTTTTGTTTGTAAAAATAAACGAATTTGATTTAATAAAATCGCATTTAATTTGATAGTCTCTTCCCCTTGGAGCAATAAATCTTCATACAACTGAATTGCTTTTTCCCCATTACCTGACAAAACATCATTGGTTAAATCAAATACATTATGTTCTAAAGATTTAGGTACAAGCTCTTTGACACCACTTAATGTGATAATTTTGCTATCAGAAGCGAATAGAAATAGTTTCTGTAACTCGCCCATCACTTTCGATAGGTTCAAATCAGTCAATTGCAGTAGTAAATCAAAAGCTTCTGGACGAATCTCATATCCTTCACTTTGGATTGTCTGTTCAACGTATTGCCTTACTTCTCGTTCTCCCATTGGATTGACATCAATAATTTCTGCTTGTTTTTTTATCGCTTTTGTCACTTTTTTTCGTTCATCCAACTTTTCGACATTTGCAATAAATACTAAAATAGTTGTAGGTGAAGGTTGTTCTAAGTACTTTAGTAAACTATCAGTATCATGATCTAGTCCATTGGTTTTTCTCTCAGCTGTTAAAAAATACGGATTTTCAATAAAAACTAATCGATAATCACCAAAAAAAGGAATAGTCTCAGCTTCTTCCAACGCTATAGATAACGGTACTTCCTCCATATCAAAGGAAGAGTAATTGAATTGATCATCTTCAGTTTTGATCAATTGACTCATCAATTCTGTTTTAAATAATTCACTCAAATACCCTTCTGTTCCTTGAATTAAATAAACAGAAGCAAAATTCTGTTGTCTTACTTGTTTCAATGCCTCTTGTAGATTCATACTTCCCCTCATTTCTCATGTTCATCCTATCACGTCACTTCAAGAAATGCTAGTCTTCTTCTATTACAAATCTAGCCATCGTCATTTTTGAAAACGGCGTCCATTCATAATAGATCATTCCCCTTTTATCTGTTTGAAAAACAGAGACATTTTCTTGAACTAATGTTGCGAGTGTTTCATCATGAGGATGCTTGAACCTATTATTGCGTCCACATGAAATAACACCATCTATCGGTTTGATTCTTTGAATGAATAAAGGATCTGTCGACGTTTTACTACCGTGATGACCAATTTTTAATACATCCACTTTTAGTGAAGGAAATTTTTGTATTACTTGTTGTTCTCCTTCTTTTTCCAAATCACCCGTAAATAAGAAACGTTTTCCAGCAATTTTCGTATAAACTATCATCGAATCTTTATTTTCCCCTGTTCCTGAAACACTAGGTGCAAGCATTTTAAGCGGGAGTGATTGACTTATGGATGTCTCTGCCAAAATAGGATAACATTTAGTCCCCGCTTTTTTCAAGCGTTCAATCATGCGCCGAAAAACGGTTTTATTTTCTGTGCCAGCTGGATAATAAAGCTTGCGTATTGGAATTTTTTCATTGATCGTCAATAAATCCCCGCAATGGTCTATATCTCCGTGACTGATCAAAACTTTATCTAAGTATTTAACCCCTTTACTTTTTAAATATGGAATCACAGAGTAATCGGCATTTGATGCTTGTTTTTGTTTGACCGACCATTTTTCTTTTTCAAACTCAATTTTTCCACCAGTATCAATTAAAATATTTTCCCGATGAAAAGGAGCTTGAATAAAAATACTGTCTCCTTGCCCAACATCGATGAATGCAATCGTTCCATTCGGAGAAAAATACTTGTTATGCATTAATATAAAGAGACCTGCACCAATTAAATAAGCTTTTTTTGATTGCTTTTTCATCAGGTACAATAATAAAAAAAGCAATAACGTGATTAACAAAAAAAGTAATGGAGAAAAAACACCGGTAACTATTGTAAATGTACTATTCTGACTTAACCATTCAAAAACTAAATGCTGAAGCAAAAAATAACTTTCCAAACCTGTAAATAGCAACTGCCACTTGAAAAAAAATGAGCCTATTAAACTAATGGTCAACATTGGTAAAATAGCTCGTTCAAAAATCGGCAATAATAAGAATGTAAAAATACTACTAGTTAGCTGCCATTCAAAGAAGGATAATCCGATCAATGGAATCATTGTCACATTTAGTAAAAGAGAAAAACAATACATTTGTAAATAGCGATTTTTGATTCTTTGTGTAATTGGGTGAACATATAAAATAAAAAAAGATAACCCATAGCTTAACTGTCCGCCAGCGGAAAATAACAAATATGGTTGGAAAATCAAGCAAATAATTAATGATACGCTCCAGCAATCTAGTCCTGACAACTGCCATTTGAACTCGCGGCTACTCAAAGAGATCATACTTTGCATCAATGCTCGAACAACACTACTTGAAAAACCAGTTAGTCCTGCATAAATAATTGAAAACAGTAGCTGTAGCCAAAATAAACGCTCCACTGTGAGACCCAATCTTAAAAATAGATACCTAAAACTTCCAACAAAAAATGTTACATGCATACCTGACAAACTGAACAAATGCAGAATACCTAAACTAGCCAGCATTCCTTCCTTTTGTGAAAACTCACTTGATTTAAATCCAAAAAGCAACGTTTTTAAATGTAGTGCCGTTTCATTTGAAAATGTCTCGTCACAATAATCGATCGCTCTTTTTCTACAATTGCTCAACCAGCTAAAAAGTTCATAAAATTTTGGGCTTTCAGTTTTGATTTTATGTATATTACTGATTGTAAGAGTTTGATATATCCCGTTTTCTTTTAAATATCTTTGATAATCAAACCCATTAAGATTAGTTTGGGGCAAAGGTGTTTCAAATTCACCTGAAAGCTCCATTCTTAACCTAAGATTTAACTTTTGCCACTTCTTTTTTTCTTGCTCTGATGTAAAGCGATAAAAGGCAATTATTTTACTTTCTTCTTTTTTTGTAGTTGAAAATTTTCCTTCCAACTGAAGTCGATCGCCATCTATTTTAAGCTTATCTGGTAATGCAACTAATTGACCTGTCATTTCAGTTGACTCAGGAAATTTGGCTTGCTTTTCTTTGCTTAGTGTTTGCCAGCAAGAAATACTCAGAAGAACAATACAAAAAAAACTAACACCGATCACTGCTTTGTTTCTTGTTAAGAGCACTCGAATAATAAGATAAAACCAAACTATTCCTGCTAATAAGCTTGGTTTTAAAATAACAAGAACTGTTCCTATCATTAATAATACTGGAAAAATCCAGTAGTTATTGATCTGTTTGAGGTGCTTCTTCCACTGAAGCAATCTCATCTTCCCCTAATTGTAATTCAGCAAAATATTTTTTTGATAACGTTACTTGATCGACAGTTGCACCAACTTGCTCGATTAAAGCCATCGCATATTCATCATTGCGATAATCTTTTAAATAGTGAATCTTTTTGATCCCAGCCTGTAAAATCATTTTTGTGCATTGCAAACAAGGAAAATGTGTAACGTAAATTTCAGCGCCTTCTGTTGGTATTCCAAATTTTGCGCACTGTAAAATCGCATTCATCTCAGCATGGATTGTTCGAACACAGTGACCATCAACAACATAGCATCCGTCATCAATGCAATGAACATCTCCGCTGACAGAGCCGTTGTAGCCACCTGCAATAATTCGTTTATCTCTAACAACCGTTGCACCAACTTCTAAGCGTGTACAAGTACTTCTTAATGATAATAATACACTTTGCGCCATAAAATATTGATCCCAAGGTATTCGTTCTAGCGTCATATTCTACTCCTTTTTAGTAACTATTTATTTTTTTAACCTTCTTTTGCTGATTTTATAATATTAGTAGGATATACAAATAGTAAATTATAGAAAAAGTCTCGTCAAGAACCTGCACAAGATATTTGTAAAATCGTTGCTTTTCCTTTTTTTAATTCTAATAAAACGTTATGAAGTGATTGAATCTTTTAATTTCTCAAATGTTTTTTCACCAAATCCTGAAATGTTTTTTAAATCTTCAATTGATTTGAAGCCGCCATTTTCTTCCCGATAACGAATAATTTCTTGGGCTTTCTTTTGCCCAATGCCAGGTAAAGCCTGTAATTCTGTTTCATTTGCTTGGTTTAAATTGATTTTATTTGTCTCTTTGCTTTGACTTCCTTGAGAATCATTGTTTTTTTCAGTTGATTGGATTTCTTCACCGACTTTTGGTACATAGATCACCATTTGATCAATAATTCGCTCAGAAAAATTGACTTGCTTGGTATCAGCTTCCTCGCTTACCCCACCAGCAAGCATCACAGCGTCCCAGACACGCATATCTGCCGACCCTTCATACATTCCTGGTTTTTTCACAGCGCCCTTGATATCGACGTATATTTGCTTAGAGAGTGATTCAGTATCAGTTTGTACAGAAGAGCTGATAGAGGTTTGGATCAATTCTTCTTCCTCAACGCTTTGAGAATTTGATTTACTAAAAAAAAAGAAAATCATACTGCATATCACAACTATCACAATGCATCCACCCATTAAATAATGTTTATATGTCTGTAATACTTCACGATAATTCATCTTTTTCCTCCTTCAAAAGAAAGATACGCATTATTTTTATCTTTTCACGAGAAAAAATCAAACTCACCAGAAAAAGAGTACGGTAGTCGTCAAATTTTTTTCTGACGAATTCCGCACTCTTTTTTATTTTTCTTTTAATGTTTCCAGATAATCCAATGCATCTTGTACATTTTTTACAGGTACGATTTTCATTTTTGTACCGATTTTTTCAGCTGCCGCTTTGGCTTCTTCATAATTTGTTTTGATAGTTGGGTTCGCTTTTTTCATTTCTTTGGTAATTTCATCATCAGGAGCAAAAAAGATCTCTGTGTTATTTTCACTAGCCGTAACGACTTTTTTGTCGATTCCGCCGATCCGTCCCACGATTCCATCACTATTCATTGTTCCTGTACCTGCAATTTTGTGTCCTTTACGGATTCCCTTTTGAGTCAGCTGCTCATAGGTCTCCAGCGTAAACATCAAGCCTGCTGAAGGTCCGCCAATATCTCCTGCATCTATCTCAACTGCAATCGATGATTTTATCTCAGTATGATCTGTCAGCCCAATTCCAATACCAGCTTTTTTATCTGTTGGCAGTTCAATCAATTTACCTGTTGCTTCTTTCGATTTTCCATCTTGCAAATAGCTAACAGTGACTTCTTGACCAACTTTTTGTTTTTTAACATAATCGATAAATTCTTGACTACTTTTAAACGTCTTTCCATCAATACCTGTGACTGTATCGCCAACTGAAATTTTCCCACTAAAACTAGAATTGTCTTCAATAGCTAAAACATACACACCTTTAAATGTCATTTCATAAGGTACTTTAGCCAGTTTCAGTGCTTGCTCAATTGCTGCATTTTTCGAAGAATCCATATAGTATTGCTGAATCCGATTATACTCACTATCAGTGCTTGATCCCATTAAATCTTTTTTACTCACTAATTCTTGAAAATCAGAAAATTGGGCTTTCAAAGCAGACCCTAATGTCGCTTTACGTACACCGACAGTCGTCAGATAAAATGCTCCTGGCTCCGAATCTTTTTTGTTTTCTACAGTAACAAATTCTTTCAAATTTTCTGTAGTACCGGGACCTTCTATATAATATGGTATAGGAAAAATCAGAAGTACGATCAATAAAATAACCGCTGCAAAAGGCAGTATCGACTTGATCGATATTTTTTCTTCATGCTCATTATTCATTTGGCTTCATCTCACGATTCTTTTGATTTAGTACTTCATTAACAGCTTTAGGCAAATATTCAGAGACATCTCCGCCAAATTTTAGCACTTCTTTTAATAAACTTGAACTAATATGTGCATAGGTTTTGTCAGCCAATAAAAATACCGTCTCTACTTTCGGTGCTAAATGTTGGTTCATCATAGCGATATCTTTTTCGTATTCATAATCTTTCACGTTTCTTATACCGCGAATCAGAAAATCAGCGCCCAACTCTGCAGCACTTTCAACAGTCAGCTTGGTTTCTTGAGTGATCACTTCAACATTTTCTAGATGGTTTACAGCAGCTTTTATTGTGGAAAGTTTCTCTTCTAATGTAAAAAGAGCAGTTTTATTTGTATTTACGAAAACACCTACGATTACTTTATCAAAAATCTTTGTGCTACGTTCAATCAAATTTAAATGACCATTTGTCAAAGGATCAAAACTACCAGGAAAAAGAGCAATTTTAGTCATTTTTTCCCTCCTATTTATAAATTGTTATTTGAGTAATTCCATACGTTGTCTCACGAGTTTTCTCTAAGATCCCTATTGTTTCAGGGAGGTTGACCGATTTATCTGTCTCGCAAACAATCACTACATCTTCACTTAACAGATCATTGGTAAGCATTTTTTCGATTTGTTTTTCGATTTCTTGCTTAGCATAAGGAGGATCTAGTAAAACTAAATCAATTTTAGTTTTTTCCTCTTTTAAAAACTCCAACGCTTTATTAGCATCCATTTTTTTTATGAGAAACTTTTCCGGTTCTTTTGTTACTTCAATGTTTTCTTTAATGATTTTGATCGCAGAAAAATTTTTTTCAACACAAATTCCTTGATCCATTCCTCTAGATACAGCTTCAATCGCAAGACCTCCACTGCCAGCATACAGATCTAAAGCAGTCCCGCCATCAAAATATGGACCGATCATATTGAAAATCGACTCCTTGACCTTATCAGTTGTTGGACGTGTGTTATCACCATCTAGTGCTTTTAAACGTCGTCCTCCATATTCTCCAGAAATAACTCGCATCTTTTAACGCTCCTTCACGTAATCAAACAATTTACTTTTATAGTATAACAAATATACAGAAAAAAGATGAAAAATGTTTGATGTTCGTTCACATTTTTCATCTTAATTTTTACACATTTTCAGCTAAACGAATCTGCGTACTTAACTCTTCTACTTCAAATCCTTCTTCTTCCTCATATTGGTAAGCAGCTTTTGTACCAATTTTTTCAGCAAAATTCATTTCTACATCTGGACGATATGATCGTTCTACTTTACGAACAAAATGCAATCCATTGATTTTAACTTCTGAGCTTTCAATATCTTCTTCATTCATGTAAATAACGACATATTTCATCCGGCGAGAAACATAATGGATCAAGCCATATCGTTTCAATGTTTTTAGTTGTTTTAAGCTATATACCCAAACAACTAGGCACCGTCGCTTTTGTATTACAAATTCTTTGTCTTCATTAACTTGCATGACAATTACCTCCACAACCCGAATGTTTTCCTTTTTCAAAGAAAGGATTCCCGGCATCTACTTTAATATCGTCTGATATTGTTTTAGCTACCGCCATGCCAACTAAATCTAAAATTGTTTGAACGCCTGTTTCAGAAAAACGAAATTCAGCTACTTCTTCACTCATATCCAATGCTCGTTTGGCTTGACGAACCGCTCTTTGCTTTGTACGAAAATCTGGTGCATGGTTTCCATATGCTTCGATCCGTTCAAAAGAATCTTTTGCGTCTAAAAAAGCCTTCTGCTTATCTCGAACATCCTTAGATGCATACATCGATTGACGGTTTATTTTATAAGATTCAATGCTCTCACTAGTTAAAATGGCTTGCACAAGCTTTTCTGTCTGATCTTCTATTTCAAAAAGTTTTTCTGTCACTATCATACTTATTCACTTTCCTCTGTTTGAGATATTTCTTTTTCTGTTTCTTGTAATAAGACTAACATACTTTCTTTGGTGAAAGCAACGCCAATGTTTTCGTTTTCCTGATGGGCAAAACGGGAATGATATAATGAATCAGAAAACCATGAAAGTACTGTGAATGTTGGATCATAAACAGGCTCTGTATACATTCCTGTCGCTTTTTTCTTGTCCAATTGTCCAATTTTCAGTAATTTTTGGAACTCATCATTTGTTAAAGTGAAGACTGCGGTAGAAACCGCTTGTTCTTTACTAAACTGCCAAGTTTCTATTCTTTCTAAAGACAGAATATTCTTTTGATTTTTAGTCAACGTTTCAAAAAGTTTTTGAGCATTTTTTTGACTTTCAGTATTAACATGATAAGTCGGCAACTCTTCTTTAAGTTTTAATAGATTAATCGTCCGAATCGTCTGATTACTAATAACGGCATCAAAACCTGTTGTCTGTTCTAACGTTACAATTGGTATCGGTTCCCCTTCAATCAGCTGATAAGGCATTAATGTCAACAATGACTCTTTATCTAAATACGTGACAGCTGCTAACTTTCCATTTCCATGATTAAAGAACAAAATAGCGAATGTTTGATTATCAAATGCAATTAATGGACGATAATTCATGTCTTCTTCCATCAATTCAATATTATATTTGTTTTCTTTATATGTAAACTCAAAATTGGAATAAATAGTCATCAATTCTGAAACATCTGACAATTTCATATCAATGGAAAACGGCGCTACTTCTTTAGAATCATTAAAGGCTTTGATCATCGTAATCTTTTCATTTTGAACATTTACTTCTAGATAATCTGTATCTTTTTCACCATATATCCATAGTTCATAACCCATATAAGATTTCTGTTTTTCGAGGGGTTCACCAAACTCTGTTACAAAATCGGTTGTTTTCTTACCTATGTACGCAGCATAACCTGACGTTGGAATTTCTTCATAAGGTAAAGCAGTGTGGGAGACGCTTTGTCCCCCACTAATTGCTTCTTGCTGCATCTTTTCAGCAGGGAAAAAGACAGGTTGTAAATAGCCAACTATCAGGACTACAAAGAAAACGCCCAAAAATGCTAAAAATTTTCTCATCTTTTTCCCCACTTTTCGATTAATTTTCTTTTACTTCTATCAATAAATCACCAGAGCTGATGGTTTCACCTTCGAGTACATATAAGTGCTCGACGATACCATCAAAGCGTGCTTCAATCGTTGTTTCCATCTTCATTGCCTCTGTAACTAGTAGAGCATCACCTTTTTGAACTTTGTCTCCTTTGTTTACTAAAACTTGGAGAACAGAGCCAGACATCGTTGCGCCAATTTGCTCTTTGTTCGTTGGTTCAGCTTTACGTTTTGCTTGAATAGAAGATTTGATAGATGTATCTTTTATCACTACTTCACGACGCTGACCATTTAAATTGAAGAAAAGTACTCGATTTCCCTCAATATCCGGATCGCCAATTTCATCTAAGCGAATAATCAATGTCTTCCCTTTTTCAATTTGAACTTCTACAGATTCTCCTTGACGAATTCCTTGGAAAAATGTTGGTGTATCCAACAATGTAACATCTCCAAAATTTTGATAAGACGTGCGGTAATCTAAGAATACTTGTGGATACATCAAATAGCTCAGAATCTCTTCAAGTTTAGGCTCGTAACCAATTAATTCAGCCAATTCTGCTTTCACTTTATCAAAGTTTACAGGCGCTGCTAAGCTTCCTGGTCTTTCTGTAAATGCAGGACGGCCTTTCAAAATAATTCTTTGTAAGTCTTTAGGGAATCCACCTACTGGCTGACCTAAGTCCCCTTGGAAAAATGTCACTACTGATTCTGGGAAACTTAATTCTTCACCAGTTGCATAGATATCTGCTTCGGTTAAATTATTTTGAACCATAAATAACGCCATATCTCCTACAACTTTTGAAGAAGGAGTTACTTTAACAATATCACCAAACATCAAATTGACTGTATGATACATTTTTTTAATATCATCCCATTGATGACCTAAGCCAACTGCTTTGGCTTGCTGCTGCAAGTTTGAATATTGTCCACCAGGCATTTCATGCATATAAACTTCTGTCTGTGGCGCATTCAAGCCATTTTCAAACGGTTGATAATACATGCGGACATCTTCCCAATAATGATTGATTTTTTGCGTATTATCAATATTGACATCAGGCGTACGGTCACCATTGACCAAAGCATAATATAAACTGCTCATACTTGGTTGGCTCGTTGCTCCACTCATCGCACTTGTTGCGACATCCACAATATCAACACCCGCCTTAGTTGCAGCTGAATATGTGATAATACCATTTCCGCTTGTATCATGAGTGTGCAAATGAATTGGTAAATCTGTTGTATCTTTCAACTCGCTGATTAAACGATAGGCCGCTTGTGGTTTTAATAGACCAGCCATATCTTTGATTGCAATAATATGTGCACCCATTTTTTCGAGTTCTTTTGCCATATTTTTGTAATATTCAACATTATATTTGGCTCTTGTTGGATCATTGATATCTCCTGTATAACAAATGGCAGCTTCTGCAATTTTTCCTGTATCTCTAACTGCTTGAATACTTTTCTCCATTTGCGGCAACCAATTTAAACTATCAAAAATACGGAAAACATCGATCCCTTGTCGTGCAGACTCTTTTATAAATTCTTCAATAACATTATCTGAATAATTTTGGTAGCCAACCGCATTTGATCCTCTAAATAGCATTTGCAATAATGTGTTTGGCATTAGTTTACGGATTTTACGGAGTCTTTGCCATGGATCTTCATTCAAGAAACGATACGCAACATCAAACGTTGCACCGCCCCACATTTCACTAGAAAACAACTCAGGAAGTCCTTCTCCAGTTAAGCGAGCAATTTCTTTGAAATCTTGCGTTCTTACGCGCGTTGCTAATAGACTTTGATGGGCATCACGGAAAGTTGTATCTGTCAGTAAAACATTTTCTTGTTTTTTGACCCAATCAATCACACCCTGCGCGCCATCTTTATCTAAAATATTTTTGGCAGTCACATAATCACTGCGTAATTCTAAATCAGTTGGAATACGAGGAGCATCAAAATATTTTTTCGTTGACTTTTCAATTCCTGGAAAACCATTGACTGTTACTTCACCAATGTATTTCATTGTTTTATTGCCGCGGTCTCTTAATTTAGGAAATTCAAATAACTGCGGAGTATTGTCGATAAATGTTGTTTTGGCTTCACCAGATTGGAATTCAGGATGAGCAAGCACTTTGTGTAAAAACGGGATATTGGTTTTTACACCACGAATTCTAAATTCTCTTAGGCAACGTTCCATCTTTTGAATCGCTTTTTCAAAAGTTGAACCGTGCGTACAAACTTTTACTAAAAGTGAATCAAAATACGGTGTGACTACAGCTCCAGAATAGGCATTTCCAACATCAAGTCGTACACCAAAACCGCCTGGTGAACGATATGTATCGATTTTACCAGTATCCGGCATAAAATGATTCAATGGGTCTTCTGTTGTGATTCGGCATTGGATCGCTGCACCATTTAAGGTGATTTCTTCTTGGTGAGGAAGTTTCATATCTTTGTGCAAATCAAGACCTTGAGCGATTTGCAACTGAGAGACAACAATATCGATATCTGTAATCATTTCGGTAATCGTATGTTCTACTTGCACACGTGGATTTACTTCAATAAAGTAGAATTGATCCCCTTCAACCAAAAATTCAACCGTTCCAGCATTGATATACTTCACATGTTTCATTAATTGAACTGCTGCATCACAGATTTCTTTCCGTTTTGCTTCACTCATTGACACACAAGGCGCAACTTCTACCACTTTTTGATGGCGGCGTTGAACCGAACAGTCTCGTTCAAATAAATGGATCACATTTCCATGAGCATCCCCTAAAATTTGAACTTCAATGTGTTTGGGATTAGATATATATTTTTCCACGTATACTTCATCAGAACCAAAAGCCGCTTTCGCTTCGCTTTTTGCTCTTGTATAACCTTCTTTTGCCTCTTTTTCATCATGAGCTACCCGCATTCCGCGACCGCCGCCGCCAAGTGCTGCTTTAATCATGATCGGAAAGCCATGTGTTCTACCAAATTCCAACACACCTTCGACCGTATCGACAGGACCATCTGAACCAGGGATTGAAGAAATCCCCGCTGCAACAGCTGCTTCTTTTGCCTTTATTTTATCTCCGAAAATATCTAGATGATGTAATGACGGACCAACAAAAATAAGACCTTCTTCTCTACAACGACGAGCAAATTCTAAGTTTTCAGATAGAAAACCGTATCCTGGATGGATAGCATCGGCTCCAGATTTTTTAGCGATACGAATGATATCTTCCATATCAAGATATGCTTCGATCGGTTTTTTTCCTTTACCAACTAAATAAGCTTCATCTGCTTTAAAACGATGAACTGAATATTCATCTTCTGCTGCATAGATAGCCACTGTCCCAATGTGCATCTCTGTACAGGCTCTAAAAATTCGAATGGCGATTTCTCCACGATTTGCTACTAAAACTTTTTTCATTTTTTCACTCCTACCCGTTTTATTAAGGTTGATACAAGAATGGTTAATTCCAAACAAAAAGAGGAATTACTTTTATATCACCAGTTATTGACCTTCATTTATTTATTAATTACCAAGTACTTGGTATTCTTGGTCCATTTTTTGTTTTTTTTCATCTGCACTGATATTCAGTACAAACGCTACAGCGATTGATATAATCAGCACACTATTCCCTCCATGACTAAGGAACGGGAATGTTATCCCTGTTAATGGAATCACACCTGTAATTCCACCTAGGTTAATAAAAACCTGTAATAATAGCATAGATCCGATACCGACACACATCAATGAATTAAATGGTTTTTTAGATCTTACACCAACTAAGATGATGCGAGCAATCATAAACATTAAAAGTGCTAAAATCAATAATGATACTAATAATCCTAGTTCTTCGATCGTAATAGCAAAAATAAAATCTGAATGCGCTTCAGGTAAGAAACCTTTTTTCTGGATACTATTTCCTAATCCTTTTCCGAACCAGCCGCCATTGTTGATCGCATAATAAGAATTTGCTAACTGATGACCGGCATTACGTTCATCTGTAAATGGATTTAAGAAAATCGCAAAACGCTTATATACATATTGATACTTTTCAGGGATAAACGCGCCTTTGCTTAGAATCAATGCTTGAATCACAGCAATACTACCTAAGATTCCAACTCCACCAACGATATAAGTATACATATAATTAACACCGCAAGCTAAGATCATAACGATTGCAATCAATGTTAAAATCGCTGCATTTCCTAAGTCGGGTTGAATAGCCACTAGAAAAATTAAAAAACCAACTAAAAGCATTGGTCTAAACACAGCTTTTTTAAACTCTCTATCGATATATTTCTGTCTTCTTCCTAGAATATAAGCTAAATACCAAATAATCATGATTTTCAAATACTCCGCAGGCTGCATAGAAAATGAGCCAAGGTATAACCACCCTGAGGCACCATTAATTGTTTTACCCAAAGGAGTAAATTTAACAGCCAAAAGTAATACAGAAATTACTGTTATCGCAAGCATGATAAATCCTTTGTTTTGGAAAACTGCTGTTTTCATCTTATAAATAAAAAACATAGCGACCAAACTTAAAACCCAAAATTGCAATTGAGAAATGACCATACTTGCTGGTGGCAATCCTTTAGACACTTGCAAAGAGGAGGTCGAACTGTAAACCATAATCAATCCTACTGCACTAAGAACTAAGTAGGGAATCAAAATACTATAATCTAACAGATGCCTTTTTTTTATCTTTTTCGGCAAAGTTTAGACCTCCTTGCCAATCTCTTTTTTTTCTTGTGTTTCCTCATAAACGTCACTATATAATTGATTAAGTTCTTTTTCTAAATCACTTAGTAGTTGATGTCCTTGTGTTGAACTTAAAATACCTAGACGAATGGCATAAGTCACTTGTCGAGAAAAACCATACATTTGTGTATCTACGACTTCCTCAAACGCTTTACATTGGGAAATACATAGGCTATTTTTTTGATTGCGGATCAACATCATGATCCTTTGTGCATCATCGTTTAACAGCTGAACGGCAAAATCTTTTGAAATGGATTCCATTTGCACTTAACCTCCCATCTTAATTATGTAATTATAGCATAATTTACCTGATTATTAATAGAATTTTTCTGAAAACCCTCTGTTTAAAAATTTTTTTAATTTTTCACAAACTTGAATGAATGAAATCTCATTTTAATCGAGACTGCCACTAAAATAAAAAGCAAGAAATCCGAAGTTCCATTCTGATCTAGGTTTCCTTATACAAGTATGTTGATTTTTTTTACACTTGTTTTTCTTTTAATTCAATCCATAGATAATTACATAATAAATAACATAAAACCAGCTCAATGCTCCATGAAATATTGCCCAAACTACACTATGCCAATTTACATAAGAAATAACTAACGCTAACGCACAACCAAAGGAAATTCCTGCTTTTGCACTTTCTTTCATGATTCCACCTCCTTAGAAAATAGTATTTCAAAGTTTGGATTAAATACATTCTTTCATATATTGAATATTTCTTTATGCTTTATTGTAAATTCTATTCTTAATCTTAACAGAATCTAATTTAAGATGCTATCAAAGTCCCCAAAAGTATACAGAAAAACCAACCTTTTTACTTTAGATCGAGATTATAACAAAAAGACCCACAATCGTTAGAATTTTAGTCCTACCTTTTATGGGTCATTATTGTTCGATTAATTTATTTCATTTTAAGGAATTTATTTTTTTAAATCTACGACCATTCTACCTTTGATTTTTCCTTGTTCCATTTCTTCAAAGATATCATTAACTTCATGTAGACAACGTGTTTCTACAACTGGTACTACCTTGCCTTCTGCACCAAATTGGAATGCTTCTTCTAAATCTTTACGTGTCCCCACAAGAGAACCTACGATTTGAATACCATCAAGTACTGTTTTTACAATTTCTAAATCCATAGTTTCTGGAGGAAGTCCTACTGCTACAACTTTACCAGCCGCTCGAACTGAATTTACTGCTTGATTGAAGGCAACTTTTGAAACAGCTGTAACAACTGCTGCATGCGCTCCCCCAACGTGCTTTTGAATCCATTCTCCTGCATCACCATCTGTTAATGGATTACATACTAAATCAGCACCTAGTTCTTTAGCAAATGTCAACTTATCATCATTGATATCAATAGCGATTACTTTAGCATTGAAAACATTCTTAGCATATTGAATAGCTAAGTTACCTAGACCGCCGATACCATAAATAGCAACCCATTGTCCAGGTTTTACATCAGAAACTTTGATTGCTTTATAACAAGTCACACCTGCACATGAAATACTACTAGCCTGAGCTGGATCTAATCCTTCTGGAACCTTAACAGCGTAATCAGCCTTAACAATACATTGTTCTGCCATTGCGCCATCTACAGAAAAACCAGCATTTTTTACTTGGCGACAGAAAGTCTCACGTCCTGTGATACAATATTCACAAGTTCCGCATCCTTCAAAGAACCAAGCGATACTCACACGGTCGCCAACTTTTAAGCTTTCAACACCGGGAGCAACTTCTTTTACGATTCCAATACCTTCATGACCAATCACACGTCCTGGTACTTCACCAAAATCCCCGTGCGCCACATGTAAATCAGTATGACAAACACCGCAATATTCTACATCAACTAAAGCTTCACCAGCTTCAAGTGGTCTAAGATCTACTTCTTTGATTTCTACTTTTCCATTATTCTCTTTAGTTACAACAGCTGCTTTCATTCTATCACTCCTGTATTTAATATTATATGGTAACAATTACATTTTACCATGTATGAAATCGTTTTAAAACCCCTTTTGAGAAATTGTTCACAATATATGAAACTTTTGTTCGAAATACCTAAAAAAGAGTGGAAATGAATCATTGTGCACGATTCATTCCACTCTTTCAATTGCTATAATTAATGTTTTAAATTGCTGTTGTTGCACCACGGTATACAATACCACGACGAGGATCAACAGTGATTAATTCGTCATTAGCAATCAAGTTTGTTGCATCAGCTGCGCCAACGATTACTGGAATATCTTTTGCAATCGCAACGACTGCTGCATGAGAAGTTAAGCCACCTTCTTCAACAACTAAAGCAATTGCTTTATCGATTGCAGGCATGTAATCTTTGTCAGTTGTTTTAACAACTAAAACAGAACCTTCTGTTGCATTTGCTACTGCTTCTTCAGCTGTATTTGCAACAACTGCTTTAGCAATAACTGAAGCTTCGCCGATTCCTTGACCTTGAACTAATTTTGAACCGATCATTTGGATCTTCATTAGGTTTGTTGTTCCTCTTTCACCTACTGGTACACCAGCAGTGATGATGATCAAGTCACCTTCGCTTGCAAAACCTTCTTCTTGAGAAATATGTGTTGCTAAGTTGAACATTTCATCAGTGCTTGATGGTTTTTCAGCAACAGTTGCATAAACACCCCAAGATAATGACAAGCTACGTGCTTTTTGTTCTGAGAAAGTAATCGCAACGATATGTGATTTCGGACGGTATTTAGAGATCATACGAGCAGTGTGACCAGATTCTGTTGCAGCAACGATTGTTTGGATGCCCAAATTACGCGCAGTATGACCAACTGATTGCCCAATTGCTTCTGTCATATCTGTTTTGCTGTAAAGTTTTAACGCAAATGAATCTTGGTTGATCAACGCTTCTTCTGTACGGACCGCAATACGAGCCATTGTTTGAACCGCTTCTAATGGGTAATCCCCAGCAGCAGTTTCACCAGAAAGCATTACTGCATCTGTTCCATCGTAAATTGCATTAGCAACGTCATTTGCTTCTGCACGAGTTGGGCGTGGGTTACGTTGCATAGAATCAAGCATTTGTGTTGCAGTGATAACTGGTTTACCCAAAGCATTACATTTTTTGATCAATTCTTTTTGAACAACAGGAACATCTTCAGTTGGAATTTCAACACCCATGTCACCACGAGCAACCATTAAACCATCAGAAACTTTTAGGATTTCGTCAATATTGTCGATACCTTCTTGGTTTTCGATTTTAGGAATGATTTGGATATGTGTTGCATCTTGTTCTTCTAAAATTCTAGTAATTTCTAAAACGTCAGTTGCACGACGAACGAAACTTGCAGCGATAAAGTCAACGCCTTGTTCGATACCAAAACGGATATCAGCAGCATCTTTATCAGTGATTCCAGGAAGGTTTACAGAAACACCTGGTACGTTTACGCCTTTTTTATTTTTTAATACGCCTTCGTTTTTAACTTCAGTAACGATTTCGTTTGCAGCGCGGTCGATATCAGTTACTTCTAAGTCGATTAATCCATCATCTAAAAGAATATGAGAACCAACGTTTACATCGTTAATTAATTCTGGGTAAGTAATTGAGAATTTTTCGTTTGTTCCTAAAACTTCTGTCATAGAAAGACGTACTGAATCACCTGTTCTTAAAGTGATTGCGCCATTTTCCATTTCGTTCGTACGGATTTCTGGACCTTTTGTATCAAGCAAGATCGCTACGCGTTTTCCTGTGATTTTTACAGCTTCACGAATGTTTTTGATGCGGTTGCCGTGTTCTTCAAAATCACCATGTGAGAAGTTTAAGCGACAAACATTCATCCCTGCATTTATTAAGTTTACTAGCATATCAACTGATTCACTAGCTGGTCCGATCGTACATACGATTTTCGTTTTTTTCATTACCAAACGCTCCTATTCCATTTTTGTTTATACTTATGAAGATTATCTATTTTCCTCAAGCGATACTTCAGATAGCTCAGAACTTCGAGCCTTTTTTTAAAAAGAAATCTCTTGATTTAAATCATAAAGTGATAAGTCAGGTTTATGCTTATGGTTTTCCAACGTATCTACGATATCTGCTGAAACTACTTCGTTGTCAAGCATACCGATACATTGTCCACCTTTTCCGGCTTTCAATAATTCAACAGCGTATGAACCAAATTTGCTGGCTAATACACGGTCACGGGCACTTGGAGAACCGCCACGGACAACGTGTCCTAAAATAGATACACGTGTATGGAAATCGCCATGTTCAGAAAGTTTATCAGCAAATTCATTACCACCCATAACGCCTTCTGCCAAAATGATCAAGCAATGTTTCTTCCCGCGATCACGGCCTTCTCTAATACGTTTAGCAACATTATTCATATCAAAGTCATGCTCTGGAATAATGATTTCATCCGCACCACCTGCAACACCTGACCAAAGAGCGATGTCGCCTGCGCCACGTCCCATTACTTCGATTACAAACGTGCGTACATGTGAAGTTGCTGTATCACGAATACGGTCGATCGATTCTAATACTGTATTGATTGCTGTATCAAATCCAATGGTAAAATCTGTTCCTGGAATATCATTATCGATCGTTCCTGGAATACCTACAGCTGGAAATCCGCGTTTCGTCAAAGCCATTGCACCATGGTAAGAACCATCTCCACCAATTACAACTAAACCTTCGATGCCGAATTTTTTCAATTGTTCAATGCCTTTTAACTGTCCTTCTTCTGTTGCAAATTCAGGATAACGAGCAGAATATAAGAATGTTCCACCACGTTGGATTTTGTCACCAACATCAGCAATATCCAATCGACGAATATCACCTGCAACTAAGCCTGCAAAACCATAATTGATTCCATAAACTTCGATTCCGTCAAAAATCCCTTTACGTACCACTGCACGAATTGCAGCGTTCATTCCTGGGGCGTCTCCCCCGCTGGTTAAAATACCGATACGTTTCATTCGTTCTTTCACCTCATATAATATACTTTTAAGCTGTAACAAGTTTTGTCACAGTTATTCATTACTCAAAAATATTACGTCACTCATTTTACCATTAATAGTGCAAAATGTCTTGATTTAAGAAGAAATAATTGAAAAAAGATGAAAACAATTAGTATTTTTTACCGTAAATCATTTGAAAACAACATTTTGACTACCTAATATTGATTCTAATTGTTCTTTTACATTGAGCGTATCAGCGACCCAATTCTCTTCTCCTAGAACTAATTTCTTCCCGTTTTTTTCAAAATAAATAATTACAGGCGTGTTCCCTTTATGCTGTTGAATTACTTCATGAATACTTTGTAAAATGGCTGTTTCATCTTGGGATTCCACGATTTTTAAATAACAAGTCGTTGCACTAATACTGTTTTCGATTTCGCTTGCTTTTTCGATCTGATTCACCAATAGTTGGAGCTCTTGATTATAATTACTTTTTTCTATTTTGCCTTCTACGAAATAAACTTGATTTTTTTCAACATTTTGGCGAAGTGTTCTGAAAACAGTTGGAAAAAGTGTCAAAGATAACGAACCCGTTAAATCATCGCCTTCCACAAAAGCCATCTGTTCGCCTTTTTTCGTTCTGATGACTCGAATATCTTTTACATAAATCAATAAGCGGGCTGTTTGGTTTTCCAGCACATCACTGACTAACATGACTTGTTTTGCCAAACGTGTTTTTTTGAATTCTTCTGTTGGATGCCCAGATAAATAAACACCCAAGTATTGTTCTTCTTGCTCCAATTTTTCTTCTAAAGTATAATCAGGCACTTCGACTTCTTTGAGTTTTAGCGTTTCTCCCAAAAGGTCCATGCTTCCACCGCTGTATATGATATTTTGAATTTCACTATCTAAGCTGACAGCCAATTGGCGGCGATTAGCTTGTAATTCATCAAACGCACCAATAGCGATCAAAGGTTGAATATTTTCAGCCTTCAGCCACTTACGGTCGATACGCAATAGAAATTGGTCAAAAGATTTAAATGGCCCACGTTCTTTACGTTCATCTAAAATATTTTGGATAAAATCTCTTCGTATTCCTTTTAATGAACTAAAACCAAACATAATCTGATCGTCCTTGTTCAAATAAAAACTATATTGACTAGAATTGATTGCTGGTTGCAAAATCGCCATTTTATTTTTACGCGCTTCTCCGATATACTCTTTGATTTTATTAGGATTATGCCTCACAGAGTGAAGAATAGCCGCATAAAAAGCACCTGGAAAATGTACTTTTAAATAAGCCATTTGAAACCCAATAAACGAATAGGCAAATGCGTGAGATCGGTTAAATCCATAGTTAGCGAATCGCTCAATATAATCGTAAATCGTAGTTGCTACTTCTTCGCTGTGCCCTTGTTTCATCGCGCCTTCGACAAAGTGTTTTCGTTCTTCATCCAGCACATCTTTTTTCTTTTTACTGACTGCACGTCTTAAGATATCGGCTTGCCCTAAACTAAATCCTGCCATTGTAGAAGCGACTTGAATAATTTGCTCCTGATACACAATGATGCCATACGTATTTTTTAAAATCGGCTCTAAGATTGGATCTGGATAATCGATTGGTGTTTGGCCTTTCTTTCTGCTAACAAATAAATCGATGTTCTGCATTGGACCAGGACGATAGAGTGCGTTGACCGCAGCAATATCTTCAATACTTGTTGGACCTAACTTTCTTAAAACATTTCTGATGCCGGCTGATTCAAACTGAAAAACACCGCTCGTTTCTCCCCGTCTGAATAAGGATAACGTTTTTTCATCATCTAATGGAATTTGATTTAAAACTATTTCTTTTTTATAAACTCTTTTAATGGCTTTGAGGGTATCATCAATGATCGATAAATTTCTCAATCCTAAGAAATCCATTTTGAGCAAACCGATCTTTTCTACATCATTCATTGTAAACTGTGTGAGAAAAATATCATTGGAACCTGGCTGTAAAGGTACAAGCTCTAGAAGGTTTTGATCACTGATCACTACACCTGCTGCATGGGTTGAAACATGACGGGGAAGTCCTTCTAAGCGAACAGCCGTGTCATATAATAAACGATTTACATCTGATGAATTCACTAATTCTACTAGATTTTTCGAATCTGCATAGGCTGTTTTTAAGGTCATTTTAAGTGCAGTTGGTACAGCATTAGACCAGCGATTGGACTCACTTTGAGATAAACCGAAGACTCTTGCGACATCCCTTAAAACCATTTTTGCTGCCATCGTACCAAAAGTAGCAATTTGCGCCATATGATAGTGACCGTATTTTTCCCGAACATACTGCAGCACTTCTTCTCGGCGATTATCTGGAATGTCCAAATCTATATCAGGCATTGAATGTCTTTCAGGGTTTAAAAAACGTTCAAATAATAAATCATACTTGATTGGATCAACATCCGTTATCGACAAAACATACGAAACTAAAGATCCTGCAGCAGAACCTCGACCAGCTCCGGTAACTATATTTCTTTCGTGAGCAAACGCCATAACGTCCCAGACAATTAAAAAATAATCATCAAAGCCCATTGTGTGAATAATCCTTAACTCTTTAGCCAAACGTTCTTCATACTCAATAGTGACGTTTTCAATACGTTCAGGTAACTTTTGCAAACACAACTCTTTTAAAAAGTCCCCTGCTTCTTTTCCATCAGGTATTGAATAATGAGGCAGTAACCGTTGATGTAAAGGAATCTCTACTGAACATGACTCTGCAAGTTTCTCCGCATTTTGAATTGCTTGCTCATTGATTTTCACACGTAGTTGTTCTGCAGCGTCTGTTTGACTTCGTAGATAAAAAGGTCCTTCGATCTCAGTTTCTTCCGTATTCAAAGTCATCTGTTGCCCTTCATCGATATGAGCCAATACTTTTAGTGCAAAACCATCTGTTCGGTTCAAATAACGAGTTTCTTGTAAGGCAAGCAGCGGTTGTTGTTGTTGTTCGTAAAATAGGAAAAGTTCTGGATTCGTTTCTGGATTACTCGTAAATGAAGCGCCCGCAAAAAAAGAATCTGAATCAAAATATTGCACTAATTGAGCCAAACATGCTGTTGCTTCTTCTTCGCTCCTTTTTAGCGCAAAAGCAACTTCCCCTTTATCAGAAGGTATCACAGCGAATAAATGAGTTAAATGATCTTTGATTTCTTCTAAATAGAAAACTTTTTCACTATTCATCTTTGCAGTAGATATTCGCATCAAGTTTTGATAGCCCTTTATATCTTTTGCATACAGTAATAATTGTGCGGATTGCTCTGATTTTTGAGGTGTATATTCTAAAGTTAAACCGATAATCGGTTTGATTTCTTCTTTTTTACAAGCTTCAAAAAACTCGATCGTCCCATGCAACACGTTGATATCTGTGATTCCTAGGGCTGTATAACCTAATTTTTTAGCTTGCTGTACCAATTCTTGAATACGAATAGTACTGGAAAGTAATGAGTAAGCAGTAATTGTATATAATTGTGGAAAGGGCATAGGACATCTCCTTTTATGTAGGTTAGAAAAAAAGTGCTCAACTTCGGTAAAAAAGATCTCTTCAATTCTTCACGTTTAGCATTTAGAATTGGATAGATTGGTTTGAAGTTCAGCTTACTTGTGATTCCACCATTTATTATGATGATTTAAATTAAAAATGTAACTTTCAAATTCTTTACATTTATAGAAATTGTGCTAAACTAAAGCATGAAAAGAGGTGCAATCCATGCGTTACATTCTTGTATTGTTATGGTCCTTTTTACTAGGACAAGTGGTTGGATACATTGGCGGTGCCTTAAGTAGTGGTACTTATGATTTCATGTTGACAACGATTATATCATTGATTACCGGTGTGGTCATCTTATTGATCGGCCAATTTGCGTTGCCGAAAAAAGAAGCGACTAAACGTATTCAATAACTCAGAATTGCTTATAAAAAAACCAGTTACTACAAACATTGTAACTGGTTTTTTTATGTTTTCAACTGTTTATAGTCTTTTATTTAAAATTTTGCGAAAATTGAACAATGAAAGACAAATGTTTCCTAAGACAAAACAAGCGGTTGCTATAAATACCGAACTGTACCCAAAGCCATGAGCTACAGTTGAACCGATCATCGGACCTAACACTTGCCCAAAGTTACTAAACATCTGGTTATAGCTATAAATCCGACTTACTCCTTCTGAAGGTGTAATTTTGCTGATCAGCGTATTTATTGACGGCATTAAAGCACCCGTTGAAAAGCCTAAAAAGAAACGTAACAACCCTAGTTGAAATGGTGTTTTTACAAAGGCCATAGGAATATAGCAAATCATAGATAAAAACAAGCCTGCCAATAACACCTTATGATTTCCGATCTTATCCCCAAGCTTTCCTAAAATCGGTGAGGAAATTACAGCAGATACACCTGCGACTGAAACAATCAAGCCGCTGACAAATAAAATATTTCCCGTATTGTGGCTTAACGAACGAATATACAATGTTAACACGGGGCTAATACTAGTAACACCAATTTGTAGAATCAATGTTGTAATGAATAAACCAATCAAAATTGAAACATTGTCCATTTTCGAAAAAATCTCTTTTGTGCTTAATAAATCTTTTTTCTCAACAGGTTGGAAATCTTCTTTCACCATAAAAATAGTTAATAATGTAGTGATCAAAAGAACTACTCCAGTAATAATAAATACATTTTCCATTCCAAACCACTGAGCTAACGCACCACCAAAAGATGGTCCAATCAAATTTCCAGCAATTGCACCCGTAGATAGCGTACCTAAAGCCCATCCACTTTTTTCTTTAGGTGCTTGTGATGCAATCATCGCTGTTGCATTAGGAATATACCCTGAAAGAATGCCATTAAAAAAACGCATGATCAATAGCCAATAAACATTTGGGACAAAAGCTAGTGAACCCATCGTGATCGTCATTCCAGCAGCAGCACGAATCATCATCAGCTTCCGGCCTTTCCTATCAGCTAAATTTCCCCAAATAGGCGCTACGATCGCCGCTGCAAATGCCGTAACAGATATTGCAAGTCCTGAAAATAGTCCAACCTGGCTCTTTGGTGTTCCCAATTGTTCCACGTACAAAGGAATAAATGGCATCACCAAACTAATACTTGCACCAGTAAAAAAACAACCCAACCAAGCAACCATCAAATTCTTTTTCCAATCAATTTTCATCGTAATGCACACCTCACAAATTCTTCACTATTAACTATACTCCAAATTTCCTAATCACTCAAAAAATATTTCTGCAAACAAAATAAAAAGTGAGTGGGACATAACTCTTTGAGTCACATCCCACCCACTTAAAATCCTCATAAACGGAGGAAAAGAAGCAACTCCTTCTTATTTCTCGGAGTTAAACACTTCTATTTCAACCCCTTTATAGATAAAGAGTGTACTATAAAATTGCTAAAATAATAAAATTCAAAATAAACAGCGCGTTTACAACCCACAGAATCGGTGAAACTTCATTAAATTTACCTTTTGCGACTTTAACTACTGCGTAAAAAATGAAACCCGCTGCGATTCCGTAAGAAATACTATAACATAATCCCATAAAAATTGATGCAAAAAACGCTGGAACAGCTTCTTCTAAATTAGTCCATTCGATATCTTTAAATGAAGCCAACATCATAACACCCACTAAAATCAATGCTGGTGCCGTTGCTTGAGCTGGAACGATTGCAATTAGCGGAGAAAACAAGCTACTTAAAGCAAATAAAGCTGCCACAACAACCGACGTCAACCCAGTCCGTCCGCCAGCGCCGATTCCTGCTGCACTTTCAACATAAGTCGTTGTATTCGACGTGCCAAAAACAGCACCGATCGACGTAGCGATCGCATCAGCAAATAATGCCTTATCCATTTTTGTAGAAAACCCTTTGCTATCTTCTAAAGCCAATTCATCTTCTTTAGAAAAAATACCTGTTCGACGCCCTGTTCCAATAAATGTCCCGATCGTATCAAAAGTATCTGATAAGCTAAAGGCAATGACAGTCATCAAGACTTGAGGAATCTTTGATGCATCACTAAATAATGATTGCATTCCGTCAGCGCCAAACGCCGCACCAAAAGTCGTACCTAATTCACTAATCGAGTTTCCTAAAGAATTTGCTTGCCAATCAATTGTTGATAAATCTACTACCCCAAGTGGAATTGCAATAAGCGTTGTTGCTACAATTCCTATTAAAATTGCTCCACGAACATTTAAAACCACTAAAATTGTTGTAAGAACTAAACCAATAACTGCTAAAATAATTTCAGGATTATTGAAATTCCCTAACGCCGGAACAATGCTAGCTCCATTAACAACACCTTTAGTAGGTTCTGCTTGTACTGTGAAATCTAATAATTTTGCATTTTTGATTCCCACATAAGCAACAAAAATCCCAATTCCCCCACCAATTGCGTGTTGCATACTTTCTGGAATAGCTTTGATGATCAACTTACGAATTTTCGTTACAGTAATTAAAACATTGATCAATCCGCAGATGAAAACCATCGCTAGAGCTTGTTGCCAAGTATAACCTAAACCAAAAACTACTGTAAAAGTAAAGAACGCATTTAGCCCCATTCCTGGCGCTTGTGCGTAAGGAACATTTGCAAAAATACCCATGATCAATGTACCGATGATCGATGCAATAATCGTTGCTAGAAAGACTGCCTGAAATGGCATTCCTGTTTGAGATAAAATCGACGGATTGACGAATAAAATATAACTCATCGCAAAAAATGTCGTGACCCCTGCTATCATTTCTGTAGAGACTGTTGTTTTATTTTCCTTTAACTTGAAAAACTTTTCCATGAACGTGTTTCTCTCCTTCTTACTCAAAAATTATAAGTGCATATTTTTTCTTGATGAATACTTTTAAAGTATAAGGTAGTAGCTTCTCCATTTCAACGAAATATTAACTTTAATGAATGTTTTTATTTATAATGTTCGTGTTTTTGCGTTTTTATTTTCTTTTATTATAAATATAATAATTAGGCACCCTTAAAAAGCCCTACAGTTGGCTAATACTTCAGCAACTGCAAGGCTTCATTTTTTTATCTGATTAAGCGTTTCTTTTTACTAACACGATCAAGCTTGTATTTATTGTCATCAAACCTATTACGATCGATAAATTTGGTCTTTGTTCACCTGTTTTCGGCAATTCTTTTTTCGTGTTTGTTTCTGGAAGAACTTTTGTATTTGTAGTTGGCAAAATCGCTTCTTCTTTTGGTAAAATCTCTATCGGAAAAACGGCTTTATTTTTCTCTTCATCCAAAACTACAGCAGTCAATTTCTTCTGCCCTTGAAGTTTCATTGATGTAAGGTTGATTTTAATCAGCCCTTGTGAATCAGATTGTCCGACTAAATCTCCTTCAGGAAGTTCTGCCGTTCTTGCTTGGCTTTGAGGGAGCTCTCCAATATAAAGCATGATTGTTGCATTCGGTATAGTGACACCTCTCAATAATTCGTCCTCTTCATAGAAAGGATCAAAAATGGTTGCTTTTTTGATTCTATCTACAGCATCATTTTGCTCAGGTTCCTCGGGATCTATTGGTTCTGTTGCTTCAGCTAATTTTTTACGTCCTTCTACAGAAGCTGAAATTAATTCGCCCGCCGCTTCTTTACTTTCTATATAGCCAATAAAAGTCTCTGTATCTGGTTGAATTGCATTTACCAACTTCGCTCCAGTGAATCCAGAAAAACCATCGCCTCCACCAAATAAGAAATCGTTGATTACTACAAGATATGTTTGGTCCGCTTGAATTGGTGTGCCGTCTTTCTTAAACATCTCATGGACTTTGAACGGTTGCTTTTTATCCTCCGTTTTTATATACGTATATGTTAAACCGGAAATTTGTAAAAAGTAACGCTCTTCTTCATCATATTGCTCATTTAAAACTTGTTCCACTTGCGCCCCAGTCATTTCAACAACCTGTAAAATATTGCCAAATGGTTGCACCGCTTGAGCCGCGCCCCAAGTGATTTCA
The DNA here is from genome assembly GCF_017316105.1 of Candidatus Enterococcus ikei. Classification (NCBI taxonomy): domain Bacteria; kingdom Bacillati; phylum Bacillota; class Bacilli; order Lactobacillales; family Enterococcaceae; genus Enterococcus; species Candidatus Enterococcus ikei. The sequence goes on along the minus strand of NZ_JAFLWD010000009.1, from coordinate 259,160 downwards.
TTATTCGCTTCAACGGCCAAATCACTCCGAATACCGCCATTGTTGGTCATTGCAAAGTCAACGTTAATTTTTTTAGCTTTTGCCATCGCCACTTGCCCGTCAGTGATTAAATTTCCAAGTGGTGATTCTTTTGACTCATTGACTTCTCGCGTGATTGCTCCGCTGTTTTTAGCCGTTCCAATTTTTTTGTTTGTTACTTTTTCTACTCGTGACTGGGCATCTTTTACCGTTGCTTCGACTTTTTCATCTAGTTTCGGCACATTTTTCCCAGCAGGATCAACTGGTAATACTTCTGCTTTAGGGATTTCTACAAAATCATTTGTCTTCGGATCAAGCGTACCTTGTAAATCGATATAGCCTTTTCCTTGCGCTGTCGACTGAACAACTCTGGTTTTATTGACTACGCCATTTGTGTACTGATGATTATGTGCTGCAAAAAATGCATCCACACTGTTATCAGGGTATATTTCGTTCACTTTATTAATAATCTCAGCTGCTTCACCATTAACCTTATCTGCTTTACTAGTCGCAGGGATATGGGCTAAAACAACGATCGCATTCACATCTTGTTTTTTTAATTCACTGGAATAATAAGCAATTGTTTCCGCCTCATCCAAAAAATCGTAAGCTTCATAATGTTCTTTTAGTACTAAATTAGGTATTTCCGCTGTAACAACACCAATAAATCCGACTTTTACTTTATTAGTCCCCGTTCCTACTTCTTTAATAGTATAAGGTTTCCAGTTAAATGGAATTTCCGGATTTTCTGAGGTTCCTTTTTTTACAACATTCCCAATCACAATTTCAGTTTTAGAAGCTACTCTAGGGTAATTTATCAAAATATTATATGGATCTAGTAATGGTTTTTCTCCCATCATAATTCGGTTAAATTCTTCAAGTCCTTCATCGAATTCGTGATTTCCCAAGGTTCCTACAGCAAAATCCATCTGATTCAACACTTTGATCGTTGGTTCATCTTGAAGTAATCCTGAGCTTGCTGGACTTGCCCCAACCATGTCTCCGGCTTGCACACGTAGCGTTTGAGCACCTGCATTCGCTGAAGCAAACCGTTCTTGCGCTTGATTTAGATAGCCTGCAAGTAATGGCGCTGTCCCAGCGTTGATTGTTTTATTGCCAGCATCATCGAAAAAAGAACCAGTTGTATTCAACGCACCATGAAAATCATTGATCCCCAAAATTTGAAATGGAATCACACCGTCATGTGATTGTTCTTTGCTTGTCTGTTGTTGGGCTGACTGATTTTCAGTATTTGATTGATTCCCTGTTTGCCCACTAGCGATATCATTTGCCCCAAACAAAGTACCGCTAATTCCCCCAATGGTTAATACAACAGTTAATAAAGAGCTTTGCCACTTTTTCATCTTTATAAAACTCCTCTTCTTTTATTTCCATAAACACTCATCATCAGAGTAACAATTTCTTCACAGACTGTCAACACAGCTTTTCTTCTTTATTCAGCATATCCGATTTTTTCACACAAATAATAGCTAGTAATAAAAGAAGTTGTAGCCCAGTAAATAACAAAATAAATAACACTTTATTCACTGACCAATTCAAAAAAATGATTGTGATGGTTTTCAAAGGTTTCGTAAATAAATGTATGCTATGTAAACGATCAAATCGTCCAACAAAAATAGCCAGACTTGATAATAAATTTACAATCAAAACAAAGAGCCCTCCTTGCCATTTCTTGTTAAAAATGCTCCTTCGATAACATTCATGAAGTGTAGAAAAAATTGTCGCCATCCCTACAAAACCATAAAAACAAATACCTACTGTCAATAAACTAAAAGAAAGCCAATCTGACAGTGACTGACCGAACAATTGATCCATCCCCTGATAAATAGTTAGAGTTTCTAAATGAAAAAAATCAGTAAATAAATAAGGCGCATTCGGATAAAACAACAACCAAAGTATTCCTAATAACAAAAACCAATTTTTAGTCACCTTCTGAAAATGAAAGCTGATTTCAATTGGCAAATATGCTAAAAATACATTCAGTGCCATAAAATGATAGCTATCAGCGAAAAATATCATATAAGTACAATAGAACAATGTTATTATCCGAATTGCCCAACAATACATTTGTTTCAAAAATCCCACCGCCTTTTTCATTTTAGTGTATCATAAAGTAAATTTTTTCAAAAATTTTCTTGAAAACTTGTCATTCTGTTATTTTATGCTAGACTAAGTTATAGAAAATACTGTGGGAGGAACGATTTTGAAAAAATTAATCGCAATTGATTTAGATGGTACAACATTGAATGCACAGTCACTGATTAGTGAGACCACTGAAAAAGCACTAAAAAAAGCAATGCAACAAGGTCACTATGTCAGCATCGTTACTGGTCGTCCTTATCGCATGAGTGATCAATTCTATCGTCAATTAGGACTATCAACCCCTATGGTCAACTTTAACGGCGCACTCGTTCATATGCCTGAAAAACAATGGGCAGATGAAAAAGAGACTGGGATTCAAAGAGATTTAGTTTTTGATATTTTAGCGCAAAAGAAAGCGTTGAATCTTGATTTTGTCGCTGCAGAAAATAAAGAAACCTTTTTCATTGATAGTTTAGACTTCTTTGACTCAACTTTCTTTGCATCAGAAGCAACCCCCAGCAACCTTTTAACGACTAAAAATTTAGTCACAGATCCGACTTCAATGATGGTGCGTACATCGAAAGATCAAGCCAAATTAGTTTCTGACTCACTAATGAAACAATATGGAGATTACGTTGATGTTCGAACATGGGGCGGACCCACACCTATCTTAGAAATCGTCTCAAAAGGGATTCAAAAAGCTAAAGGCGTGGAACAAGTCGCTAAATATCTGGATATAAAACGAACAGATATCATCGCTTTTGGAGATGAACATAATGATGAAGAAATGCTAGACTACGTTGGTTGGGGTGTTGCTATGAAGAATGCAACCGAGCAAATTAAAGCTGTTGCCAATGACATCACTGCTAAAACCAATGATGAAGATGGCCTTGCTGATTATCTGGAACGTTATTTAGAGTTAAATAAATAATGATTTTTACTTCTAACTTTTTTTGTTCCTTCTTCCTCATTTCAGAAAAAAGCATACTCAGATTAGAGGTTAATCTGAGTATGCTTTTTAGCAACTGTTTACACTATTTTAAGGTGAATCTTCTTAACAATTATTTTATCTGATAAATGTGATTGATTACTTTGTTCTCCAATAACTTCCGCAATAATGTTCGTTCGATCTTCTTTTTTCTGAAACTCGTATTCGATTTTGCCTGTCTCATTCAGCTCATTCATCATTTCGCTGTAATCATCCAACCCAATTTTTCTAGTAATAAATCCTAATAAAGCTAATTGATCATCTAAATTTTTAGTAGATATCAACGAGCCAAAAGCAATTTTTTGACGAATCGCTTGGTTTAATTGCGCAATTTTTATATCTTGACCATGTTCGGCCGACTTTTTATTTATTAAATCCTCATATTGTTCAACACTCAATATTACACCAGCTACTTTTTTTCTGTTGTAAATATAAACACCTGTGTTCTTTTTTTTAGCCGTTTCAAAAATCGTCATAGGAGACTGTTTCAAATCAGTAACTGAAAATGATACGTCTTGTTTTATCTTACCTTTCATTAGTCAACTCCCCTTCCTAAACGATTATATCATAGGTTTTGAAGGTGTGAAGGGCTTTTTAAAATTATAGTCGATTTTATTGCGTATTCCGTTAACTCACAAAAAAAGAAGAGCTTCAACGATTTTCTCGTTTCCATCTCTTCTGATAGCCTATTGTTCATAATTTATAGCAATCATTGCGCCACTGTTTATTTGATTCCTTTAAAGCCAATATCCTTGCGGTAGAACGTTCCTTCTGTATTCACTTTATTTAATACGTCATACACCGATTTTTGAGCATCCTTTAATGTGTCACCGCTAGCTTCAATAAGATAGACTCGACCACCGTTTGAAACAAGTTGATTCCCCTGCGCTTTCACCCCGGCATAATAGACATGCGCTGTATTCAAATCAGAAAAGTCAGGGATTTTATGTTCTTTTTCATAGTTATTAGGATAACCTTCAGCCGCAACCACAACACCAACGCTATAGCCTTCTTGCTTCCATTTTATATCTGGTTTTTTTCCATTAAGTAAGTCGTCAATAATTTGGGCAAAATCACTCTCTAAACGTTGTAACACAACTTGGGTTTCTGGATCACCAAAACGAGCATTGAATTCTATAACTTTAGGACCACTTTCTGTAGCAATCAAACCAGCATATAAAATCCCTGTAAACGCTCGACCTTCTTCCACCATTGCGTGTGCAGTCGGTTTTACGATCGTTTCAATTGCTTCTTTGACCATTTGATCAGGAATTTGTGGAACAGGAGAATAGGCGCCCATACCACCTGTATTGGGACCTTTATCCTGTTCATATGCACGTTTATGATCTTGGGCAATTACCATAGGATAGACTTCTTGATTACGCACAAAAGCTAATAAGGAAAATTCCTCACCACTGAGAAACTCTTCAATCACTACTTTAGCACCGCTTGAACCAAATTTATTATATTCGAGCATATCTTTTAACGCTTCAATTGCCACTTCAACCGTCTGTGCAACAACAACACCTTTGCCGGCAGCTAAACCATCAGCCTTAATAACAATTGGCGCTCCTTTTTCAATAACATATGCTTTTGCTTGTTCAAAATCAAAAAATGTTTGATGCTCTGCTGTTGGTATCTCATACTTATTCATGATTTTTTTTGCAAAGTCTTTTGAGCCTTCAATAAATGCCGCCGCCTTCACTGGACCAAAGGCAGGCAAGCCAGCTGCAGTAAAATCATCAACGATTCCATTTAATAAAGGGATTTCAGGCCCAACGAATACCCAATCAACCTGATTTTCCTTAGAAAATTTAATCAACCCAGAATGATCATCTTCTGCAATATCTACTAATTGAATTCCGTCTCTTGTCATTCCAGCATTTCCTTTAGCACAAAAGACCGTAGATACATTTGGACTTTGAATCAATTTTTGTGCGATAGCATGTTCTCGACCACCGCTTCCAATGACTAAAATCGTTAATCCCATCAAATTCTCCTTTTAATGTCTAAAGTGTCGAATATCTGTAAATACCATAGCAATACCATATTTGTCTGCCATATCGATCGATGCTTGATCTTTGATGCTTCCGCCAGGTTGAACGATTGCTTTGATGCCACGCTTGCCGGCATACTCTACACTATCACCCATCGGGAAAAAGGCATCGCTAGCCAACACTGCTTCGTTGACCTTCGCTCCTGCTTGGTTGATAGCGATTTGGACTGAGCCAACACGGTTCATTTGACCTGCACCAATCCCTAATGTTTGGTGACTATTTGATACAACGATTGCATTACTTTTGACATGTTTGACTGTTTTCCAAGCAAATTCCAGAGCTTTTAGTTCCTCTACCGTCGGCTGTCTTTTCGTTACTACTTGCCAATTCTCTGCTTTTTCATTAACAATATCTTGATTTTGAATCAACAATCCACCTAGAACAGAAACTTTTTCATCTTCTATTGCTTGTTCTTTTTTAGAAAAATCCAGTGTCATCAAACGAAGATTTTTTTTGCTGCTTAAACATTCAAATGCTTCTTCTGAAAAACTTGGAGCAATAATAATTTCAAGGAATAATTCATGCATTTTTTTTGCAGTCTGTACATCGACTTCCCGATTCAAAACAATGATTCCACCGAAAATAGATACTGGATCGGCTTCATAAGCATATTGATACGCCTCTTCAATCGTTTCTCCGATACCAATTCCGCATGGATTCATATGTTTGACCGCAACGACTGCTGGTTGCTCAAATTCTCTCGAAATTCGAATAGCCGCATCTGCATCTTTAATATTATTATAAGATAATTCTTTACCATGAAGCTGTTTAGCACTAGCGATCGAAAATGGTACGGGTAACGCATTTTGATAAAAAGCAGCTTCTTGATGACTATTTTCGCCATATCGCAATGTTTGTTTCAAATCATAGGTCAGAGTTAGAGATTCTGGTTCTTTTTCATGTACTAAATCCGTCAAATAGCCAGCAATCAAAGCATCGTATGCCGCGGTATGTCGGAAAACTTTAGCTGCTAATTTCTGTCTCGTTTCAAAGGTCGTTTCGCCTGTTTGTGAAAGCTCTGCTAAAACTTGTTCATAATCTTTAGGGTCAACAACAACAGTCACAGATTGATGATTCTTCGCAGCACTTCTCAGCATGCTCGGTCCGCCGATATCAATGTTTTCAATTGCTTGCGCTTGTGTTACATCTTCTTTCAAAATCGTTTCTTTAAACGGATAAAGATTTACACAAACAAAATCAATTGGTTGAATATCATAGGTTTCCATAGCCTCTATATGCGTACTCAAATCACGACGACCCAGCAACCCACCATGGATTTTGGGATGTAACGTTTTTACTCGTCCATCCATCATCTCTGGAAAATCGGTTACTTCTTCAATTGAAATAGTTGGTATGCCCGCTTGCTCAAGAGCAGTCTTAGTACCACCTGTGGAAATAATCTCTATCCCTTGATCGACCAAGCCCTTCGCAAAAGTGGCTACACCTGTTTTATCTGACACGCTGATCAATGCTCTTTTTCTTGTCATGAAAGACTCTCTCCCTGCTGATTTTTAATAAGTTTAGCTAAAATTTTTGGATACAATTTATGTTCTACATTATGGATTTTTTCCTCTAGCGAATCAAGTGTGTCAATTGCTTCGATCTGTACTTTCTCCTGAGCGATGATTGGTCCTGTATCTACACCGTCATCCACATAATGAATAGTTACGCCTGTTTCAGATACATTTGCATAAAATGCGTCCCTGATTCCATGTAGACCAGGAAAATGAGGCAATAGTGACGGATGTATATTGATCATTCGATTTGAAAAAACTTCTAATAGTGTTGATCCGATGATTCTCATATATCCTGCTAAAACCACTAAATCAATTTGCTCTTCTTCTAGCAGATGAAGAATTTCTGCTTCATACATTGCTTTTGATTCGAAATCCTTCGGAGAAAACGATATAACTGGAATCAGCATCGATCTTGCCCGTTTTACTACATACGCATCTTTATTATCGCAAAATAACAAAGTAATTTCTGCATCAATCATTCCCTCTGCTACAGCATCAGCAATCGCTTGGAAATTACTGCCGTTTCCTGAGGCAAACACTGCTAGTTTCATTCTTACACCTCTTTAAAAACAATGGCTTGCTTATTTTCCCCGACTACCTTACCAATAACATAACTTGGTTCGTTAAGCTCACTTAAAATCGTTCGAACATCATCGATTTTATCAGGTGAAACAGCTAAAACCATGCCGATTCCCATATTGAAAATCTCATACATTTCCATTGTTGAAATCTGTCCATACTTTTCCAATACTGTAAAAATCGGTAAGATTGGCCAACTTCCTAACTGAATTTCAGCGGTCAATTTCTCTGGCAGCATGCGCGGGATATTTTCTACAAAGCCTCCGCCAGTAATATGAGCAATACCGTTCACTAATTCCTGTTTTATTAGAGGTAGTATCGCTTGCACATAAATTTTTGTAGGAGTCAAAAGCTCCTCGCCAAGTTCTTTTTCATTTAATTCTGGAATGATACTTTTTCCTGTTAGTTGATGTGTTTCAAAAAATATCTTACGCACCAGAGAATAACCGTTTGAGTGGATTCCACTAGATGACAAGCCTAAAAGGACGTCTCCTTCTTTGATTTTATCACCTGTGACCATCTGATTTTTTTCTGCGATCCCAACAGCAAAGCCTGCTAAATCGTAGTCATCATCACTGTACATGCCTGGCATCTCCGCAGTTTCTCCACCAATCAGTGCAGCTCCTGCTTGTATACATCCTTGTGCTACACCAGCAACAACTTTTTCCAAGCGTTCTGGTCTATTTTTTCCTGTAGCAATATAATCTAGAAAATACAATGGCTCCGCTCCTTGTGCCACAATATCATTTACACACATTGCCACACAATCGATTCCAATTGTATCATGTTTATCCTCTTGAATCGCAACCATCAATTTCGTCCCTACCCCGTCTGTTCCAGAAATTAAAACAGGCTCCTTCACTTCCACCGCACTTAGATCAAAACAACCGCCAAAACCACCAAGTGCTCCCATCACACCTATGCGTTTTGTTCGATCAACATGCTTTTTGATTCTTTCTACTACTTCATAACCAGCTTCAACATCTACGCCAGCTTTTGCATAGGCATTTGCCATTAAGGTTCCTCCTAATTAATAATAAACGATCAACAACTTTTCCTTGTCGTACTTTATTTATGCAAAACTAATTTTCTCTTTCAAGGTCGCTTGATAATGCTGTTCATAATCATATAATGGCGTTGGATAATCCCCGTTGAAATAGGCCATGCATAGTCCAGAATAAGGCGCATCATATTTCAAGCCAATAGCATCGATCAAGCCTTGTTCACTTAAAAAACGCAATGAATCTGCCGCAATCAGCTGTTCGATTTCTGATACTGAATGATTGGCAGCAATCAATTCTTTTCTGGTTTGGATATCGATTCCATAAAAACAAGGAAACCTCAGCGGCGGTGATGCAATTCGTACATGTACTTCTTTTGCTCCAGCATCTTTTAGCAGTTGAACAATACGCCGACTTGTAGTTCCACGAACAATCGAATCATCTACCATGATCACTCGTTTTCCTTCAACAACACCACGTACTGCAGAAAGTTTCATTCTAACTCCTTGTTCTCTTAATTCTTGTGTGGGTTGAATAAATGTTCGTGCGATATATTGGCTTTTTACTAAACCCATCTCATAAGGAATACCACTAGCTTCAGCATATCCACTAGCAGCCGAAAGAGAAGAATTAGGTACACCAACTACCATATCAGCTTCGATTGGTGCTTCTTTTGCTAGTAGTTTTCCCATGTTTTTACGAGCTGTGTGTACATTTACTCCAGCAATATTCGAATCTGGTCTAGCAAAATAAATATATTCCATAGAACAAATCGCATATTGGGTGTCTTCTGTGTATTTTTCTACTTTGTAGCCCTTATCGTCAATGATAATCACTTCTCCTGGCCCTACATCGCGAACAAATGCAGCGCCAATAACTTCTAATGCACACGTTTCGCTAGCAATCACATAAGCCCCATTTTTCATCTGCCCAATCGATAATGGTCGAAAAGCATTGGGATCAAGAGCTGCGATCATCGCCGTTTCGGTAAGTAATACGTATGCAAAACCACCTTTTACCGTTCGTAAACTTTCTTTCAATTGTTCAATGAAAGTCGGTTGTTTACTTCTACGAATCAAATGCATCAAAATTTCTGTATCAGAATTTGAGTGAAAAATAGCTCCGTCTTGCTCCAATTTTTTCCGTAGACTTTTTGCATTGGTCAAATTGCCATTATGGGCTAAACCATACGCACCATCATAAAATTTGAACATAAACGGCTGGATATTATCCACACTGCCATTGCCTGCCGTGGCATAGCGGACATGACCAATGGCAGAGTTTCCACTCAACGAAGCTAAAGAACGCTCATCTTTAAATACCTCAGAAAGCAACCCTAGTCCTCGATAACCATTTAATTTACCATCATTATTAGAGACAATTCCCGCACCTTCTTGCCCTCTATGCTGTAGGCTGTGTAAACCAAAATAGGTCACACGAGCTGCATCCGGATGTCCCCAAATACCAAAAACGCCACATTCTTCATTTAGACTTTTCACTTCATAAGACATGGAATCGCTTCCTCCCACAACTCTTTGGCTGTTTGTGTCAAAACTTCTATTTTTTGATCATTCATTTGAATACTAACGAATCCATTATCTGTTACTTTGCCAATCAGATGAGCTTTTCCATTCATTCTCTTTTCGAATTCTGATTGATTTTCTGGTTTGACCGTTAAAACAAACCTTGATTGTGTCTCAGAAAATAGAAAACAAGTCGGCATATCTAATTCAACTTCTAAGCCAAAGTCGTGTTTAAACGAACACTCAGCTAATGCCACACCTAACCCACCTTCAGAACAATCATGAGCACTTTCGATCAAGCCTGATTGAATTGCAGTTAAAACTAGTTGTTGGATTTCTTTTTCAATAGCTAAGTCAAAATCCATTAATTTGCCTTCGATCAAACCTAATGTCATTTTTTGCAGTTCGCTACCATTAAAATCAGCTTTCGTTTCACCTAATACATAGATCAAATCGTCAACGTTCTTAAAATCTTGAGTTGTAACATGTGCTAAATCTGCTATCAACCCCACCATTCCAATAACTGGTGTTGGATAAATCGCCTTCCCATTGGTTTCGTTGTACAATGAAACATTGCCGGAAATCACTGGTGTTTCCAGTACTTCACATGCTTTAGCGATCCCATCTGCCGATGTCCAAAGCTCCCAAAATCCTTCTGGTTTATCTGGCGATCCATAGTTTAAACAATCTGTAATTGCTAAAGGTTGACCGCCACTAGCCACAATATTTCTTGCTGCTTCTGCTACTGCAATTTGACCGCCAATTTCTGGATTTAAATACAAATAGCGCGCATTGCAATCAGTAGTCATCGCTAACGCTTTTTTCGTTCCACGGACACGTAAAACTGCGGCATCACTGCCAGGTAAAACTACGGTATTCGTTTGCACCTGAGAATCATAAGTTTCATAGATCCGTTTTTTAGAAGCAATTGTCGGCTGCTGCAGTATCTGTAACAACGTTTGTGTGCCATCTGTTATTTCTGGTTGAAAATCTGGCATTTTTTTAAATTCTTTAATCCTTGTCGGTTCCTGACGATCTTTATTATAAACGGGAGCATCCTCTGCTAAGGCATCGACCGGCAAATTAGCTACCTCTATCCCTTGATGATTCAAACGATATAAACCATCATCGGTAACTTTCCCAATTGTTACAGCCTCTAATTCATATTTACGAAAAAGCTCGATTACTTCTGCTTCATGGCCCTTTTCAATACAGATCAGCATCCGCTCTTGTGATTCCGATAGCATCATTTCATAAGGCGTCATCCCTGTTTCCCGCTGAGGAACATCATCTAAATCCAAAATCAAACCAGAGCCCGCTTTAGAAGCCATTTCTGCACTAGAAGACACTAAACCAGCTGCTCCCATATCTTGAATTCCCACTAAAATTTCTGAGTGTTCTAAAATCAATTCCAGACAAGCCTCAAGTAATAATTTTTCCATGAATGGATCTCCGACTTGAACAGCTGACCGCTGCTGTTCTTCACCTTCCACAAATTCTTCCGAAGCAAATGTTGCACCATGAATACCGTCGCGTCCTGTTTTCGCTCCGACATACATGATTGCGTTACCTACGCCTTTGGCCTGACCTTTTTGAATATCTTTATGATCGATCAAACCAACACACATCGCATTTACCAAAGGATTCCCTTCATAACAAGGATCAAAAGCGACTTCCCCGCCAACGGTCGGAATTCCAATGCAATTACCATAACCACTGATACCAGAAACAACTTCTTCTAAGAGATATTTTGTCCGATCATTGGTTAGTTCTCCAAAGCGCAACGAATCTAATAGCGCAATCGGTCTGGCACCCATGCTAAATATATCTCGGATGATTCCACCGACACCAGTTGCTGCACCTTCATAAGGTTCAACTGCAGACGGATGATTATGGCTTTCCGCTTTAAAAACAACTGCTTGACCATCTCCAATATCAACGATTCCAGCACCTTCCCCTGGTCCTTGCAACACTCTTGGCCCCGTTGTAGGAAATTTTCTTAGCACTGGTTTTGAGTTTTTGTAGGAACAATGCTCACTCCACATTACAGAAAATAGTCCCGTTTCCGTATAATTTGGCAGGCGTTTTAAAATGTCTTCTTCGATCATTCGATATTCTTCATCGGTTAAGCCCCACTGAGAATAAATTCGTTGATTTTTGATTTCTTGAGGTGTTGGTTCTTTCAATTTCATCATCTCTTTATCCCAACCTTCCCATAGTTTTTAACGATCGATCGGAAAAAACGCAATCCATCATCAGACCCTAGCAAGTGTTCTACTCCGCGTTCTGGATGGGGCATCATTCCTAAAACATTGCCCTTTTCGTTGACGATTCCAGCAATATTTGCCAAACTACCATTCGGGTTTTCACCATTATAAGTAAACACAATTTGATTATTGTCTTTTAATTGCTCAAGTGTTTTTTCATCACAATAATAATTTCCTTCACCGTGAGCCACAGGCAGATGAATAATTTCATCTTTTTGATATTCCGAAGTAAAACTTGTTTGATTATTTTCCACCTTTAAACTGACTGTTTTACAGATAAAGTGCAACGATCTATTCCGAAGTAATACACCAGGTAAAAGCCCTGCTTCTGTAAGGATCTGAAATCCATTACATGTACCAAAAACAGGTTTTCCTTCATTAGCAAAACGGATGATTTCATTGATAATTTTTGAAAAACGGGCGATTGCACCACATCTAAGATAATCACCATAGGAAAAGCCTCCAGGAATCAGAACTCCGTCAAACCCCTCTAAATTTTCTACATCATGCCGTACATATTCAGCTTCTTCACCTAAAACATCTTTAACTGCCCATAATAGATCTCTATCGCAATTTGACCCTGGAAAAACGATCACTGCAAACTTCATCTCAGACTTCCTCCTTGATTTCGTAGCGATACGTCTCCATATTAACGTTGGCTAGCAGCTTATCACAAATGTCTTCAATTGTTGTCTCGATAGGTCGTTCTGCTTTTCTTACTTTGATTTCAAAATATTTTCCAATGCGAATCTCCTCAATTTCGTCAAAACCAAGACGATGAACCGCTCCTTTGACCGCTTCACCTTGAGGGTCTAAAACAGAATCTTTATAAGTAACGTATACTTTTACAACATACATAATTCGCAATTCTCCTTTATTTTTGGTTAAAATTTTTTTCAAGTCGATCCAGTACTTCTTGGTAAACAGGTACGATTTCTCCTAAGTTTTTACGGTACACATCTTTATCTAAATAGTCATTTGATTTTTCATCCCATAAACGGCAGGTATCAGGTGTCACTTCATCTGCTAACAAAATCGTTCCATCAGGTCGTCTGCCAAACTCTATTTTGAAGTCGATCAAACGAATCTCGATCTTGTTAAATAATTCGATCAAGGCTTCATTTACCTTGCGAGCTTCATCTTTTATCATTCTAATCTCTTGCTCCGTTGCGATTTTTAAAAGTTTAATATGATCTTCATTGATAATTGGATCATCCAGACGATCCTCTTTGTAATAAAATTCTAAAATTGGAAATTCAAGTTGTTGCCCTTCTGGTACGGCTAAGCGTTTCGCAAAACTTCCAGCTGAAACATTCCTAACTACCACTTCCAACGGGATAATCTCCAGTGCTTCTACCAATTGTTCGTGTTTTGATAATATTTCGATAAAATGATTTTGAATACCTTCTTGCTTCAACTGTTCGAAAACAATTGCTGTGATCTGATTATTCAACGATGCTTTCCCTTTTATCATATCTTTCCTAACACCATTTAACGCAGTTGCTTGATCCAAATACTCCACTCTTAACTTTCGAGGATCATCTGTTTTAAACAATCTTTTGGCTTTTCCTTCGTATAACAAGTTCTTCTCATTCACTACCCCTGCACATCCTTTACCGTACGATATTGTATAAAATATAATAAATAGTTCGTTTTATCCATCTATAGTTTAACAAGTCGGTTACTCACCGTCAAGAATATATTAACAATACGAGCTATAAATCTAATTAATGTTCGTGTTTAATCACGAGTCACATACCAACTATTAAAAAACACCTGTAAGCATTTACAACTATTAGGAAAAGTGGTATGCTAAATGAAAATAAATCTTTAGAAAATTCACTTTATTTTTTAATTAAGTAGTGATGATTTTTGGGAGGGAACATAAGGATGACTAGCGATTATGACCACTTGGCGCAAGCGTTTTTAGCAGGTTTAATTCCTGCAGAAAGAACAAAATTGTATAATGATTTACTAGCATTAGAAGAAGTCCATAAGCTAAATCAGCACAGTTCTTACTATACATTCAAAAATTTAAAACGAGCAGCACATCGTCACTCTGAACGAAGAAAACGAACGTTCCGTTATATGAATAATCACAATGAAGAATTAGTTATACACCAAATACATGAGCAACACTTTTTTAAAAACACCTATTGTCTTCACGTATATTTTAATTCCGAAGAATGTACTTATCTATTGATAGACCATTTACTTTCTATGTTGAAAGCTCCAGTCTCTTCACCGATTCGAACATTTCAAGAGATTAGTATTTAAATAAAAAAGCACTCCCACAACTGACTGTGAGAGTGCTTTTTTATTTAAATTAAGCCGACACGTTGGAAAATAATATCGACATTTTTCAAATGATAGTTATAATCAAACGCATCATCTAATTCTTCTTTAGATAAAATCGATGTGATTTTTTCATCTGCTTCCAGCAAAGGTCTAAATGCTGTTTGATGATCCCATGCATAAGCTGTTTTTGGTTGTACTAAATCATATGCAGCTTCTCTTGTCATACCATGATCGATCAATTTCAACAATACACGTTGACTATAAATCAAACCGTATGTTGCATCCATGTTTCGATTCATATTTTCTGGAAATACCGTTAGATTTTTTACAATGTTAGAAAAACGGTTTAACATATAATCTAATAAAATCGTTGTATCAGGAATAATGATTCGTTCAGCTGAAGAATGAGAAATATCTCGTTCATGCCATAAAGTTACGTTTTCGTAGGCCGTCACCATATGTCCACGAATCACACGAGCTAATCCAGTCATATTTTCAGAACCGATTGGATTCCGTTTATGAGGCATAGCAGAAGAACCTTTTTGACCTTTCGCAAAGAACTCTTCTACTTCTCGTGTTTCCGATTTTTGTAAACCACGAATTTCTGTCGCAAATTTTTCAATACTTGTCGCAATTAACGCCATTGCTGATAAATATTCCGCATGCAAATCACGAGGCAAGACTTGGGTAGAAATTTCTTGCGCTCGAATGCCTAAATGCTCACAGACATATTCTTCAACAAAGGGTGAGATATTTGCGAAAGTTCCTACCGCTCCACTGATTTTTCCGGCTTCCACACCTTTAGCCGCATGTTCAAAACGCTCTACGTTTCTCTTCATTTCTGAATACCACAAAGCTAACTTCAATCCAAAGGTCGTTGGTTCTGCATGAACACCATGTGTGCGTCCCATCATAACAGTATGTTGATGTTCCTTCGCTTTTTCACCAATGATTGCAGTAAATTTCTTCAAATCTTCCCGCAAAATATCATTCGCTTGTTTTAGCAAATAGCCGTAAGCTGTATCAACAACATCCGTACTTGTTAAACCGTAATGGACCCACTTGCGCTCTTCGCCCAACGTTTCAGATACTGCACGAGTAAAAGCAACCACATCATGTCTAGTTTCAGCTTCGATTTCTAAAATCCGCTCCACATCAAAAGATGCATTGTCACGAATTTTTTGCACATCCTCTTTAGGAATATCTCCTAATTCAGCCCACGCTTCATCAGCTAAAATTTCTACTTCTAACCATGCTTTATAACGGTTCTCATCTGTCCAAATAGCGCCCATTTCTGGTCGAGTATAGCGATCAATCATTCGTTTGTTTTCCCCTTTTTAATCCCAAATATTGGTTTGATATATATCTTCTAATGTTTCAAAGATGTCTTTTGTTAAAATCGTGATATGTCCCATTTTTCTATCTCTTTTCGCTTCTGCTTTACCATAATAATGAAAATTCCAGTCTGGTTTTTCAGAAATCACGTCCATTGTTTCATAGATTTCATTTCCTAAAATATTGACCATTACTGCGTCTGATAGTAGTTCAACTTCTGGTAAAGGCCAACCACAGATTCCACGAATGTGAGCATCAAATTGACTCATAGAACACGCTTCAATTGAATAATGTCCTGAATTATGCGGTCTTGGTGCTAGTTCATTTACATAAATACCGCCATTATTCGTTAAAAACATCTCTACTGCCAAGGTGCCTGCTAAATCAACTGACTGCGCAATAACACGAGCAATACGCTGAGCTTCTTCAACGACTTCTTCGGAAACTCTTGCTGGAGCAATTGTTTCATGCAAAATATTATTTCGATGAATGTTTTCAACCACAGGAAAAACTGTGATTTCACCTTGTCCATTTCCACTGACCAATACTGAAATTTCTTTCTCATACGGAATCCAAGCTTCTAACACACAAGTTCCTTCTCTAAGGATGTTCATTGAAGGCGCAAGATCAGATGCACTATATAAAACATATTGACCCTTTCCGTCGTAGCCGCCTCGTGTTGTTTTTAACACGCAAGGATAGCCGATTCCATCAATAGCGTCTTGAATATCTGTCGGGCTAACAATTGTAGCAAAAGGAGCAATAACAATATTATTTGCTTCTAAGAAAGACTTCTCTAGTAAACGATCTTGGGTAATGGCTAACAAATCTGTCCCTTGCGGAATGCTTACTAAGTCTTGAACCTGCATCAATGCTTCAACATCGACATTCTCAAATTCATAAGTTAAAACCTGCGATCGTTTTGCTAATTCTTCTAATGCTTCTATATCGTCATAATCAGCCAATAAGTGCCAATCTGCTACTTGGGCAGCAGGACAGTCCACGGTCGGATCTAAGACACCAACACGAAAGCCCATCTCCCGTGCACTAAGCGCCATCATTCTACCTAGTTGTCCGCCACCAATAATCCCGATCATTTGTCCTGGCAATAGAGGTTTATTCAAGTTCATCACTACTTTCCATCACAGTTTCTTCAAGAAATTTACGTCGTGCGTCTAATTTCCCTGCTAACTCTACATCATACATGGAAAGCATCTGAACTGCAAGTAGTCCGGCGTTGACAGCTCCTGCTTTTCCGATTGCAGTTGTTGCAACTGGAACACCGCCAGGCATCTGAACAATTGATAATAACGAATCTAATCCATTCAATGCTTTTGATTGAATTGGAACCCCAATCACCGGCAGAGTTGTTTTGGCTGCGATCATTCCTGGTAAATGAGCCGCACCGCCAGCTCCTGCTATAATAACTTTAATTCCACGATCACGTGCCTGTTCTGCATAATTGAACATATAATCAGGCGTTCGATGAGCCGATACCACTTTTTTTTCATATGATATATCAAACTCATCCAAGCAATCACACGCATGTTTCATTGTTGGCCAATCAGATGTACTTCCCATTACCACTGAAACTATGACAGACATAACATTCCCCTTTCCTTCTCTATTCTCTTATATTTTATCAATGGAATTCCTATGTGTCAAAATTAAATCGAATATTATAGTTTTTTTTAATCTTAATGTTCGTATTACACTCATAAAAAAAGAAAAACCGGAAAAACGTCCGGTTTTTTCTATATTAAAATACTTCTGTTTGATCCTCATCTTTGAGTCCATTGAATAATAAATTCAAAATGATTGCTGTTAAACTACTCATAACGATCCCATTTCCAGTAAACATTCTCACCGTTTCCGGCATTTGCTGGAATAATGTTGGAATCATATTAAATCCTAATCCGAAACCGATCGAAACTGCAATGATCAATAAGTTTTTATCATTGTTATAATCAACTTTCGATAGCATACGCATCCCTTGAACAGCTACCATACCAAACATCACAAGCATCCCACCACCTAATACTGGCTCTGGAATTATTTGAGCAACTGCGCCGACTTTTGGCAATAAACCTAAAGCAATTAGGAAAAATGCAGAATAATAAATAGGACGACGCGTCTTGATTCCAGACAACTGAACTAATCCAACATTTTGAGAAAAACCGGTATAAGGAAATGTATTAAAAATCCCACCTAAAATAACGGCTAACCCTTCTGCTCGATATCCTTTTTTCAATTCTTCTTCACCAACACGTTTGCCCGTGATATCACCCAGAGCAAAATAAACACCTGTTGATTCAACCATACTAACAATCGAAATAATGATCATCAATACAATCGAAGAAAGATCAAATGTCGGTGTACCGAAGTAAAATGGTTGCGGAAAATGGAACCATGTTGCTTCACCTACTGGCGCTAAATCAACTTGACCCAGCACAGCCGCTAAAACTGTTCCACCAATCAGACCAACTAATACAGCAATTGATTTTATAAACCCTCTACCCCAAACTTGAATAACAATAATCAAACCTATCGTCACAAAAGCCAGAAGTAAATTGGTTGTATTGCCAAAATCAGGAGCTGCTGCTAATCCGCCACCCATTTTTTCAACCGCTACAGGAATCAATGTCAAACCGATTACTGTAATTACAGTTCCAGTAACCAAAGGCGGAAATAGCTTTTTGATTTTTGAAAAAATACCTGAGACTAAAACAACAAATATTCCAGAAGCAATAATCGAACCATAGATTGCACCCACACCTTTATCGTTACCGATCATAATCAGTGGGGCTACTGCTTGAATCGCACATCCTAACACGACAGGCAAACCAATCCCAAAGAATTTATTAACTGTTAATTGTAATAACGTCGCAACGCCACACATAAATATGTCAATTGAAATCAAATAGGTCATTTGCTCTGAATTAAAGTTCAATCCCGTTCCAATCAATAGTGGAACCGCCACAGCTCCAGCATACATTGCTAATAAGTGCTGTAATCCTAAAACCGCTGCTTTGCCATTTTCAGCTTCCGCTTGATTGATTGATCCTTTTTGCTTTTCTTTGCTTTCCAAGTTTATGCATCCCCCTCAAGAAATTCGACTTCCCCATCTTTTAAAGAAGCAATACGAGCTAACGACACTACACGCATGCCCATTTCTTCTAAAAGCTCTCGTCCATCTTGGAAAGACTTTTCAATTACGATACCAATGCCATCTACTTGTGCTCCAGCTTGTTGGCACAATTCAATCAATCCTTTAGCCGCTTGGCCATTTGCTAGGAAATCATCAATAATCAACACTTTATCTTCACTTGAGAGAAATTTTCTTGAAATAGAGATTTGACATGTTACTTGTTTAGTAAAAGAATAAACAGAAGATGTTAATAGCTCTTCGTCCATCGTTAAACTTTTTGCTTTACGCGCAAAAATCATTGGTACATTTAATTTTTTTGCCGCAAAAAGTGCAGGAGCTATCCCTGAAGCTTCAATTGTAACAACTTTTGTGATACCAGATTTTGCAAATACTTCCGCAAAACGATACCCGATCGCTTCCATTAAATTAGGATCCACTTGATGGGTAACAAAACTATCCACTTTCAAGACACCCTCACCTAAAACACGACCATCTTCTTTGATTCGTTGTACTAATTCTTCCATTTTTCCGACTCCTCCATCACTTTTTTCTATGAAATGTTCCTTTAAAAAACAAAAAGACCTTTTCTGCATAAGCAAAAAAGGGTCTGAGACTCTTTTTCACTTATAGACCAACTTTTACGGTGTTGGGTAGAAACGGTCATCCATATTATGACCATATATAAGCTTGTTGTATTACTATACAATAGTACAAAACTCTGAAAATTTCAATGAAAAAATTATTTTCATTGAAAAATTTTCAGAGTCTCTAATTGAACCTACAGATTATTTTTTTCTTTTAACTGTTTTTAGTCCTAAATTACCATCTCAAAAATATCCTGCCTACTTTAACCATGTTCTGTATGTATTTTAACTATCATTCTCTTTTTCTAAATTCCGGTATTTATCCATTTTGTGGCTAAAAAGCTCACCATTACTTGGTGGCGTGTATGTTATCGCGTTTGCTCCAGCTTCAATTGTTTCTGTTATAGATTCATCAGTTGGTCCACCAGTTGCAATAATCGGCAATTCAGGATATTTATCTCGGAAAAATTTAACGGTCTTAGCGGTGTTTTTACCTGCACTAATATTGATCATTGTTATTCCTGCCGCTATTTTTTCATCAATCGGTGTATGAATAGATGTTACCGTGCTGACAACAGGAATATCCACCACCTCACAAACCATTTCAACCGTTTCAACTGGTGTTGGACCATTTAAAACAACACCAATCGAACCTTGCGCTTCTGCAAATAAACTCATATAAGCAGAACGCTGACCTTGCGTCAAACCGCCCCCAACACCTGAAAAAACAGGAATATCCGCTGCTTCAATAATGCTTTTAGTAATTGCGGGATGGGGAGTGAACGGATACACTGCAATGACCGCATTTGCATCAGTATTTCGAATAATAGCAATATCTGTCGTGAAAATAATTGACTTTATTTTTTTTCCAAAAATTCGGATTCCACTCGCCTGTGCAATAACCTTAGGCACTCGAACAATATCTTGTTTTAGCGGCGTATCAATTTCCGGCACCCATTTTTCATTCATTTAATCCACTCCCTTTTATATGTTACTCAATGATCATATTGATTAAGATCATAGCTTTCAATCACATGAATTACTTTATCCGCGTAAGTCGGATCAGTTGCATACCCAGCATCTTGTAAAGCTTGCGCTGCCTGTTTATAATTTTTTGCCAACAATACATGTTCGTATAAACGAGGATTCCATGTTACACCGTTAACAAATAAACGTGTGTGATCATCCATTGATTCTTCCCACGTGTTGTACACTCTAAAATCGCCTTGAATAACGATCCATTCTTCATTGATATATTCTCTGGTTTCAAGATTGATTTTTTTTTGTTCACCATATGCTTTGATTCCAAACAGATTATTATACTTAGAGGCTAATGTACTTTGCCCCCAGTTCGATTCTAAAATTCCCTGTCCGATAATTATACTTGGTAAAACACCATACGAAGCTTGTAATTCCTTTGCATGAGGGCTAATTCTGTCAATAAAATCTTCTTTTGATACCTGCTCTTTTTGTTGAACTGTCTCTTCTGTTTTTGAGCTGTCTGATAATACATTGATTGAAAAAATGAATGCTACCCCAACAATCAACAAACCAGCAAATAATGCTGGTAAATTGGTTTTTTTTGATTTTTTCTTTTTATACCTTTGACTATTCATACATTCCCTACTTTTTCTTGTATTCGTTCCTTCACTAAAAATATCTAGTTTTGGACAATAGTTGACTGATTATATCAGTTTTTTTTTATACAATCAATCAACAGCCGTTGTAGTCGTGGTCGTTGATGTTTCCGTTTGTATTTCAGACGTAGTTGTAGAAACAGCCAAGCTTGTTTCTTTTACAGATTCGCTTGTATTATTTGTCTTCTCTTTTGTTGACGCATGACCAAAAAAAACAAATATTACGGCACCTAAAACTATGATGACAGATAAAATTCCTAAAATCTGTTTCACAAAAAAACTCCCTTACTTACTTATTCACCAACGTAAGTACCCATCAAATTTTCATTTACCCAATCAAGCAACTCTACTTTTGACCCTTGTAATTGGCCCTGTAATGTAGCTGGTAATCGAAAAGTCACAATATCATCAAAGCCCCATTCTCCATATGAAACCGTTACTTTTAAATCAATAAAAGCTTGTTCTTCTTCATAACTTGCTTTTGAAGGAATCAACTCTGCAATTCCGGCTCCAGATTTCAGCCACTTCTTAGCTATTAGCGTTTTTAGTCGTTTGTATTCAGAAACTGAAATATTTCGTTTTTCTGGAAATAGAATTGTTTGGCGTAGAATCTTTTGAGTCAACATCCACTCATAATCAGAAAATAAGTTTTTGACTTTTTGCATTTCTTCATTTGTCAGGTTGATTCTGCCTTTTTTCCAGTTATCCCAATTTTCTTTTGAGGTTTGGAGATAGTCCGTATAAAATTTTTCTTCTGTTTCAAATTGCTCTATAATTGCATCAATAAGAATATCAATATACATTTGGTGCATGACTTTCGCCTCCTTTCCTTATTTTACTGAAAATATCATAAAATTGCATCTCTTTCAATCGCTTATTTCAGTATTTTTAAGAAACGTTCAGTCTTTTCACATAAATAATAAGACAATTCAACACTTCTGTCCAAAATAATCCACCATTTTAGACTTGTCATGTATAATAAGATCAAGGTTAAAACTGCTTCATCTTTTTTCTTATTAGTTTATTGAGACAAACTGAGCTTGCTGGACTTGTCTATTTTCTAGCTAGCCGTTCATTTTAAGGAGGAATTACCATGAAACAATACCAATGGGGCATCATCGGGCTTGGAGAAATTGCAACTAGTTTTGCTGAAAGTTTTCAACAAGAAAACAGTACTATAGCTGCGGTTGCATCACGAACATTAGAAAAAGCAGAACTATTTGCTAAAGAACATGATATTCCTGTAGCTTATGGCTCTTTTGAAGACTTGTTAGCTGATGAAAAAATAGACATTATCTATGTCTCTGTTCCTAATCGCCAACATATTTCACATATCTTAAAAGCATTGAACGCTGGAAAACATGTTCTTTGCGAAAAAGCTATTACGATGAATAGTGCAGAATTAGCTGAAGCAATGAAATTAGCTGAGGAAAAAGGATTGGTTTTAGCTGAGGCAATGACAATCTTTAATATGCCTTTATATCATGAGTTACGAAGCCAAATTGACTCAAAACGCTTTGGTAAATTAAAAATGATCCAAGCTCCTTTTGGTAGTTATAAAGAACCAGACCCTGAGAATCGTTTTTTCAATCCCGATTTAGCTGGCGGTGCCCTTTTAGATATCGGTACCTATGCTGTATCTTTTGCACGTTGGTTTCTTACTTCTCAGCCTAAAGTCACAGCGTCTGTCATGCAACCATTCTCGACGGGTGTCGATGAACAATCCGCAACCATCTTGCAAAATGAAGCCCAAGAAATGGCAACAGTCTCTTTAAGCTTCCAAGCGAAAATGCCAAAACAAGGGATCGTTGCTTTTGAAGAGGCTTATATTGTTATTAATGAGTACCCTCGGGCAGATGAAGCAAAAATATTTTTCAACGATGGCACCATTGAAACAATTGTTTCTGGCGATAGTAATCAAGCGTTGAATTACGAAATTACCAATATGATTGAAATGATCGAAGGAACTTTACCGAATCGTTCATTGTTTTTAACCAAAGATGTCATTGATCTTTTAGATCAAATGCAGCAAACTTGGAACAAATAAAAGACTACGAATAATCTTCGAACAATGTTGGTGCAAAAGTTTCAGTTTAGAAAAAATTCTAGACAATGAATGCTTTTGTACCATTTTTTTCGCTCCAATCGACTAGATTAGTGCACAAAACAAAAAAGTGACTTAAACAAAACTCATTAAGTTCTGTCTAAGTCACTAATAGTTGAAGCAGCTACTCCACTATCTTCTGATTCTTTTTACATTTCATTTGGCGCATGCAAACCTAGTAAACGTAAATCTTCTTTGATAATCGTTGCCATTGCATAAACTAAAGCTAAACGAGATTCTTTTTGCTCATCATCCGTTAAGATTTTAACATGAGCATAGTACTTATTAAACGCTTGAGCAACTTGAATCGCATGTTTCGCGATTACTGAAGGTTCATATTTTTCAGCTGCTAACATGACAACTTCTGGGAATTTTTGTAATAACTTAACTACTTCCCAACTGTCTTTATCATCTAAAGCATATTCTTTTGTTTCATCGATGGTGAAGTCAGCTTTTCTTAAAATACTCATTGCACGAGCATGAGTATATTGTGCATACGGACCTGTCTCACCTTCAAAACGAACAACTTCCTCTAGAACAAAATCGAAATTATTCATACGATCATTTTTCAAATCATGGAAAATAACTGAACCGATCCCAACTTGTTTCGCAACTTCTTCACGATCCGGTAAATCAGGATTTTTCTCCATAATTTGTTTGTTCGCTAATTCAACTGCTTCATTCAGCACTTCTTCTAGTAAAACGATTTTCCCTTTACGAGTTGATAGTTTTTTACCACCTTGTGTAATCAAACCAAAAGGTATGTGATGCATATCCGCTGACCAGTCAAAATCAAGTTCTTTCAAGACTGCTTTTAATTGTTTGAAGTGATTTGATTGTTCATTTCCTACTACGTAAATAGCTTTTGCAAAGTCATAAGTACGTTTACGGTAGACCGCCGCTGCTAAATCACGCGTGATATAAAGCGTTGCACCATCTGATTTTTTGATTAAAGCAGGATTTAAATCATAGGCAGATAGATCAACGATTTCCGCTCCTTCATTTTCTTGAAGCAGATGTTTTTCTTCCAACATCGTTACGATCTCATCCATTTTATCATTATAGAAAGCTTCTCCGTTGTATGAATCAAAAGAAACTTCAAGCATTGAATAAATCTTATCGAACTCTTTTAATGATTCTGTACGGAACCATTGCCATAATTCAGTTGCCTCAACGTCTCCTTCTTCTAATTTTTTAAACCAAGCACGCGCTTCTTCATCTAATTCAGGTTGTGTTTCTGCTTCTTCGTGAAACTGAACATAAAGTCGTAATAATTCGGTGATCGGAGCTGTTTTGACAGCTTCTTCTGATCCCCATTTTTTGTAAGCAACAATCAACTTACCAAATTGGGTACCCCAGTCACCTAAATGATTGATTCGAATCGGTGTAAAACCAATTTTTTCAAGAATAAACGCAATCGAATTTCCGATCACTGTTGAACGTAAATGTCCCATAGAAATTGGTTTGGCGATATTAGGCGAAGACATATCGATGGGCACATTTCCTTTTCCGCCAATTGAGCTATCTCCATAATGTCCTTTTTCTTTAGCGATTTGACCAATCACTGCTTGACTGACCATTTTTTTATTCATGAAAAAGTTTAGATATGGACCTACGACTTCAATTTTTTCAAAATCAGTTCCTTCAATTTTTTCAGCTAAATCAGCAGCTATTTGTTGAGGGGCTTTACGATAGATTTTAGCTAATGAGAACGCTGGAAAAGCAACATCCCCATGATCGACAGATTTGGGATTTTCTAATAACTGGGTAACATCTTCTAACGTCAAGTCTTCTTTTACCACTTCAAAAATGGCCTTTGCTACGATTTCTTTGTTATTCATTTATACATCCTCCTATTGGTTGATTTTTTACGCTCTTATCTAATGCTAATCATCAATGACTTTAAGTGATTGCTAGTAAAATTGTTGCTTTGTAAACTAGTTTCCATAAAAAAACAAAAAGCCTCTAGTGTTAAAAAACACCAGAGACGAGATTTTCCCGCGGTACCACTCTAATTGTCCACACTTTATAAAAGTCGGACCCACTTAATCTGTTAACGGCAGATAACCGTCTGCTTGTGCAGATTCTCCAAAGTGCGTTTCCTTCATTCGATTATTTTCGGCTTCCACCTTCCCGAAATCGCTTGATTAACCCAGAATAAAGTACTCTCTTTATCATTGAATCAGTATTAAACTCGATTTATTATAGCAAATATTTTCCTTGCTGCCTAGTCTTGACCATTTATTTTCATTTTTTAATAGTCATAAATGTCAAACTAGGATCTGCATTTAAGTTATAATCAGCAACATGTCCTTTTTCAGCTTCAACAAAAGCGGCAGCACCGATCATTGCAGCATTATCGCCACACAATCTAAATGGAGGAACAATGAAAGTCACATCAGGAAGCTCCTTAGCCACTTCTTGACTTAAGTGATCACGTAAGCCTTGATTTGCTGCAACACCACCTGCCATCACTAATTGTTTGACTGGGTATTCTTTACATGCACGAATTGTTTTATCTACCAGTACATCGACCACACTTGCTTGAAAACTTGCAGCTAAATCTTTGACTACTAGTTCTTCTTCTCGTTGTTGAGCGTTATGTACCGTGTTGATAAACGAACTTTTTAATCCACTAAAACTAAAATCATAATTATCTTCTTTCATCATTGCTCGAGGAAAATGGTACGTATCTTCTCCTTGGTGAGCTAGTTCATCGATTTCTTTACCACTAGGATAGGTTAGCCCTAAAACTCTACCAACTTTATCATAAGCTTCCCCAGCAGCATCATCTCTAGTCTCTCCAATGATTTCAAATGAACCCGTTTCTTTCATATAGACCAACTCTGTATGTCCACCACTTACCAATAATGCCATCAAAGGAAATTGCAAAGGTTCTTCAAAATGAGCTGCATAAATATGTCCTGCCATGTGATTAACTGGAATCAGCGGCAAATCATGCGCCCAAGCAAATGCTTTGGCTGCAGAAATACCAATCAATAAAGCCCCTACTAAACCAGGACCATATGTAACAGCTACTCCACTCAATTCACTTGGTTCTACATTAGCCTCAGCCAGTGCATCATCAATACATAAGGTAATTTCTTCTACATGATGCCGACTGGCAACTTCCGGCACAACACCACCAAAACGTTGGTGACTTTTCACTTGAGAAGCAACGATATTCGACAAAATTTTAGCGCCGTCTTCGATAATTGCAACGCTCGTTTCATCACAACTACTTTCAATTGCTAGTATTAATTTTCTTTCCTTATAAAAAAAAGTCATTGACTCACTTCCTTAACTTTTAAACACATAACAATTCCGTCTTCTTTCGGATGATTATAATAGTTTTTCCGACGATTGATTGTTTTGAATCCTTTTTTTTCATATAATTTTTGAGCAGCTGAATTGGACTGTCGAACTTCTAGAAATGCTTGACAGACTTTTTTATCATTAAACTCTTGGATAACTTGATCAAGTAGCAGACTACCATAACCTTGGTGCTGAAAATCTTTATGGATCGCAACATGAGTAAATTCAACTTCATCCAAAATTAAATGATAGCTAACAAAACCAACCCAACGATTTTCTTTGATCAACACAAGATATTCACTCGTTTCCTGAGCCAAATCAGCACTAAATTGCTTTATCGACCATGGTGATCCATGGCTATAAGACTGTTCAGACACATGCCATAGCTGTTCAGCAGCATCTGTTAGTGATTGTTTTTTTATATAATTCATTGATTCACTCTTCTTTTAAATATAAAATCATCTCCAACGCGTCTTCTTTATCTTCTGTATAATATTCGGGTTTGATTGTATTTGAGACAAAGCCAAGTTGCCGATACACACGTTGGGCATTTTTGTTACTTAATCGAACTTCTAAAGAAATCGTTTCACAATTATTCACTTTTGCAAACTGCTGAATTTCTCTAATTAAAAAACTGCCGATTCCATTTCCCTGATGCTTCGTTGAAACAGCAACATTTGTAATATGAGCATCTTTACCAAAAATACGACAGCCTATAAAGCCAATCGTCTGTCCGTCTTTTTGAATAAGCAAGTATAGATGAGGATCTGATGATTGAAGCTCTACCAAAAAAGCTGTTTTAGTCCATGGCAATTCTCCAGCGTAGACCTCCCTTTCAATCGAAAGCAAATCTTTGATGTCATCAAACACGATTGCACGAACAAAATACTCTTGCTCTGAGATTGCTACTATTTTTTCATCGTATGGACGATTCTTAAAAAAAATACCTAGAATGCTATGAAAAAGATTAAATTTTCTCAACATAATTTTCTACCTCAGGTGTATGATCTTTCAGCCAATTTTCTTCTGCCTCTACTCGTTTTAAATAATTAGGCAAAAAGTGATGGACGTCCGACTCTGCTTCTGCAAGCCTACCAAGCTCTGCAAGAGATGCTCCATTTGGAATTTGCCATTGCGGTATTTCATTGATTTTAGCAGTAGGTAATACAGACTCTATTTGTGAACGGAACTTTTCAACATCTTCTCCAACAAAGTAAACCTCTGTATATTTTTTTAACTGTTCTAACCACTCATCCATAGCAATGTGACGATCAGCCATTACAGTTGTCAAAGTACCTTCTGTGTATTCATAAATACCTGTGTAAACATTATTTCTTCTTGCATCAAATATAGGAATGATCGGTCCTTTAATCGTGACACAATTTGCTGCCAAAGCTTTTAGACTAGAAATACCAACTAATTCTTTTTTTAAAGTATAAGCAAGTGTTTTTGCTGTAGTTACTCCTATTCTTAAGCCTGTATAAGAACCTGGTCCTTGAGCTACCACAATTCGATCGATGTCTTTTGGAGCCAATCCAACATCTTTCACTAACTGAGTGATTGCCGGCATCAACGTCAGGCTATGGTTTCTTTTTACCGTGATTGTATATTGTCCTATTATCTTTTTCTCTTCGCAAACAGCAACTGTCAATGTCTGGTTAGAGGTATCTATCGCTAATATCCGCACAAAAAAATTCCTTTCTTTCTTCATGTAGTTGGTTTATTGTAGCATATTTTTATTCCCTCGTAAAAAAAGGGTTCGCTAAATACGGAGCAAAGAAGGACAAAAGCCACACACTGCACTTTTATCCCACTCTTTATTTACTTGATATTCGCCTCTAGATAATCAATCAATGGTTTACTGATATCTGTTGCGGCATCATTTTTTCGTGAATCTTCCACCATAATCATTGCGGAAAACTTATTATTACTTCGATCCATCGCTAAAAGGAAACTATTTTCTTTTCCAACCGTATCTTGTTTGTCTTTGATTTCAGCTGTACCTGTTTTTGCAGCTAACGAAAAGTCGGGATTATACATGTTATGGACATACCCAGTTTCATCTTCCACACTGCCAAGTAAATCTGTCACAATTGTATTTGCTGCATTTGAACTAATCACATTGTCTTTAGTTTTTATTTCTTTGTTTAGCTCAATTTTAGGATAAACAAGTTTACCTTCATTTTGGAATACAGTATACATTGTTGCTTGTTGAATCGGTGTTACTAATAACTGCCCTTGTCCGTAACCTGTATCCGCTAATAAAATTTCTGAATTAAATTTCTTTTCATTTGAAAGTTGTGCTGGATTCATTGGAATTGACAAGTCTAATTTTTCACCGAAAATAAATTTGTCTAAACCTTTTCTAAATGCCTCTTCACCCATACGTAAGGTTTGTTCTGCAAAATAAATATTGTCAGAATTTACTAGCGCCGTACGTAAATTGACTGGACTAGCTTCTTTTACACGAGTTACAAAATAATCTCCCCATGAGGCGTCTTTTTGCCACTTCAATCCATTGATAGCAATTTCTTCGTCAGGTTTCAATGTACCTGCATCTAAACCAATTCCCCCAGTAATCGTTTTAAACGTGGAACCAGGTGCATACCCCGTTGCAAATCTCGCTGTAAATGGTAAATTTTCGTTATTCGCATAGGCATCATAGTCCACTTGTGAAATACCATTTGCCATTTTATTTGGATCAAATGACGGTGAACTAGCTGCTGCTAATAAATCTCCTTGCTGAGGATTCATGATCACTGCACTACCTGGACGATTATTAAAAATATTGTAGGCTTGTGATTGTACATTTTTATCTACCGTTAACTGAATGGTTTCGCCATCTTTTTTATCTACTTTTTGAAGTAAACTTTTTGCGTTCCCCTGTTCATCTGTAATGGTGATATTCCCGCCATCTTGTCCTCGTAATTCTTTATCGTACGCTTGCTCCAAACCAACTTTTCCAATAACGCCGGAACTGCTCAAGGTTGGATCTTTTTCGATATCTTCAGCGGTAATCGTGCCGACATAACCGACTAATTGTGCAGCCGCTTCTTTTAATGGATAGTAACGAACGGTTTTATCTTGAGACGCCGCACCTTGAGGCAAGGTTGTAACTGGATCAAAAGAGACTTTCAATGGAACAAACGAGTCTGGTTTCACCCAAGTTTGTTTGAGCTTTTGTTCAATATCTTCTACGGAAACTTTGAATTGATCACTGAACGCTTTGATGTTATTTGTTTTATCTTGGCCTTCTCCAAGTTTTCCAGGAACGATCCCCACTTGATCAAATGCTTGATTGACCGCTAAGCCTTCATTATTACGATCTACAATTTGACCTCTGACAGCTGCATCTACACCAATCGAAACTTTATCTTGCCCTGACATTCCTGGGAAAATCAAGCTAGGATTCCAATCTATTCTGTAGTTTCCATCATCTTTTTTGATCGTTGTTTTATATGAGAGATCTTTTAAATTCCCCAATGGAGTAGTCATTTCGAGCTTGTATGAGAAGGTAAATGTATTGTTCTCTCCCTCAGTGACTTTCATCTCTTTGCTTTTGATTCCCTGTGCTTGAATACCGGAAAAAATTGTTTGATACTTTTCGACAACTTTTGGCTTGTCATAGCCGCTTTGCTTTATAGATGATTCACTTAGTAATTCAGGAAATTGTTCAAAATCTTGTTTTGAAAGATGCTCTAAAAAAACAGTTGCAGCTTTTTCGACCTTTTTTAACTCCTGATTTTTCTGCCATGAAGCATAGGTAAAATACCCTCCAATACCAGCAGCAATTACTACGATGCCGCTAACAGCTATAATCATTGGTTTTTTCGACTTTTTTCTATCTTTTCTTTCCACTTTCCAATCCCCCAACTCTATAATTCAATGTCTTTTCGTCTATTATACCCTATCCTTCGAAAACTACGTTAGAAAAATGTGGCTTTTATCAAAAATATAAATAATCAGCTTCATAGTAGATATTCCGCTCTTTGTATTTTCGTTTCATAATCAGTCTTTAGTAGTATTTTTCTCACAACTACCTATGGTATACTATTTTTACATACTACTTTTTGGGAGGAATTATAAATGGGAATTATAAAAGCGGCAACAAGTACAATTGGCGGCGGATTAGCTGATCAGTGGCTCGAAGTTATTGAGCCTAATAATATGGGTGACACGACAGTCATGACAAATGGTGTTTTTGTCCGAAAAAATGATAAACGCGGCTCTAATCGTAAAGGTACAGAAGATGTTTTGACAGACGGTTCTGTTATTCACGTTTATCCAAATATGATGATGATTTTAGTCGATGGTGGAAAAATAATTGACTATACTGCGGAAGAAGGCTATTACACAGTTGAAAATGATTCTGCCCCTTCTGCTTTTAATGGTTCACTAAAAGACGCCATTTCAGAAACATTCGACCGCTTTAAATTTGGCGGTGTAACCCCTCAAAAACAACAAGTTTTTTATATTAACTTACAAGAAATCAAAGGCATCAAATTCGGCACATCTTCGCCAATCAATTATTTTGATAATTTTTACAATGCAGAACTGTTTTTACGCGCTCACGGAAACTATTCAATCAAAATCACTGATCCTTTATTATTCTTTTCAAATGCTATTCCTAGGAACAAAACGCAAGTTGATATCAATGACATCAACGAACAATATTTAGCAGAATTCTTAACAGCATTGCAATCTGCAATCAATAAAATGTCAGCAGACGGTGAACGTATTTCTTATGTCCCATCTAAAAGTTTGGAATTAAGTAAATATATGGGCCAAGTGTTAGATAATGAATGGCGTGAGCTACGCGGTATGGAAATCGTTTCTGTAGCTGTAGCCAGCATTTCATATACAGATGACTCTACAAAATTGATCAATATGCGTAACCAAGGCGCTATGCTTAGCGATGCTAGTGTTCGTGAAGGCTATGTCCAAGGTGCAATGGCTCGTGGAATGGAAGCTGCCGGAAGTAATCAAGGTGGCGCTATGAACGGTTTTATGGGCGTTGGTATGGGCATGAATACTAGCGGTAACTATTTTGCTCAAGCCTCTCAGACCAATCAGCAACAGATGCAAGAAAAACAAAACCAACAAAATGCTCAAGGATCAACTGATACTTGGACTTGTCCACAATGCGGAACTGAAAATAACGGTAAATTCTGTTCTAATTGCGGGACACCTAAACCTACAGATGAAAAACCAAAATTAGAAATGAAGTGTAGCGAATGTAGCGAAGTCGTTGATTTATCAAACGGCATTCCAAAATTCTGTCCACATTGTGGTAAACCGTTCCAAGGAATTCCTTTATAAGCAAAGAGATTAGGGCTGGGCGACCGTGTCCTGCCCTTTTTCTATCTAATATCCTATCAATTTCTTAGAGCTAAAGCTTCAAGAATTGAAGACTTAAAACATGAGTCTAATTTTACCGAAGAAAGGAACAATCATGACAGATACATTTACACACAAATGCCCAAACTGCGGCGGTCCTTTATTATTTGATCCCAAAGATCAAAAGTTCCATTGTGAATACTGTTTAAGTGTCTATACAGAAGATGAAGTCACCGCTTATGAAAAAGGTCAAAGAGAAGCACACTTAGAAACTAATTCTACTCAAACACCTGAACCAGAACTGACTTTTACAGCTGAATCACAAGTTGACGAAATGACAAATGAGGAAAAAACTGCATTTAAAGAAGCAACTGGCACTGATGAAATGGCTGAAGATACTTTGGAAGGCGCAATGGAATTATTTAATTGTCCAAGTTGCGGCGCACAAATCGTCACTGAAGCGACTACTGCTGCTACGTATTGTTATTACTGTCACAATCCAGTTGTTTTATCTGGACGTCTAAGCGGCAACTTTCTGCCTGAAAAAGTCCTACCTTTTGCAATAGAAAAAGAAGAAGCGGTTGAAAAGTTTTTAGCTTGGACTAAGAAAAAATGGTTTATTCCAAAAGACTTTTTCAATAAAGAACAGATCGATAAAATGACAGGTGTCTACTTCCCCTATTGGGTTGTCGATGCTGAGGTTGACGGACAAATGAACGGAATGGGGACTGCGATCCGGATCTGGCGTGTCGGTGATGTTGAATATACTGAAACAAAGCAATTCGACATTGAACGTCAAGGAAAAATTTCATTTAAAGAATTGATCAAAAATGCTCTATCTAAAAATGTACAACAAAAAATGGTCGAAACAGTCCAGCCCTTTTTATTAGATAAAGCTGTTTCGTTTAAAAGTCAATATTTAGCAGGATTTCAAGCAGAAAAACGTGATATTGAATATGAAACGATCCAAAAAGCAATACAAGATGAGCTAAAAGATTATTCCGAATC
Source organism: Candidatus Enterococcus ikei (assembly GCF_017316105.1). Lineage (NCBI taxonomy): Bacteria > Bacillati > Bacillota > Bacilli > Lactobacillales > Enterococcaceae > Enterococcus > Candidatus Enterococcus ikei. The sequence continues at coordinate 226,341 of NZ_JAFLWD010000009.1, read as the reverse complement.
TTTGCTAAGAGACACAGCTTCTGGCTACACTACTCTGACAAAATTACGAACAGATATTTCTTTTGATAGCGAAAAAAATCATTATATGCTACTACCGATTTGGGTAGTGACTTATCGTAGTAACGAGCAATCAAAAAAGGTTTATTACTATGCTATGAATGGACAAACAGGCAAAGTTAGCGGTATTTTACCTATAAGCTATAAACGATTAGGTTTATTCACATTTGGTGTTTTTGCTTCAATTTTAGCTATTTTCCTGATCGGAGGCTGGTTTATATGAGAAAAATCAGTTTTAGTTTGTTTGCCTTTATTTTTCTACTATTTGGCTTTTCTTTAAATGTACGCGCTGCAGAAGATTCAGTTGATGATCAGGCTGCCCTTTTCACCTCAGAGGAAATCTCTCAGCTGAAAAATTCAATCGCACCGATTGAAGCTAAGGCGAAAGCTCGTGTTTTTATCGTGACGAATAACGATAACAATATGGATTCCACTAGATTTGCGGATTATTACATGCTTGATCGTATTGGAAAAAACAACAACGGCATTACCTTTTATCTGGACATGAACCAAAGAAAGTTCATTATTTCCACATCTGGAAATATGATCGATTATCTGACTGATAAAAGAATTGATCAAACGTTAGATGCTATTGAACCTGATATGGTAGCAGGAAATTATTTCCTAGCTGCTCAAAGTTTCCTAGAAAAGACAAGTTATTATTTTGATCAAGGTGTTCCGGGCGGACATTACCGTGTAGATACTGAAACTGGAAAAATAACTCGTTATAAATCTTTAACTACAACAGAAATTATTATTGCTTTTATAGCGGCGAGCATTTTAAGTGGCATTTTCTTTGCTGTTAGTATTTCAAAATACCAGTTAAAATTTGGTACTTATAAGTACCCGTTTAGAGAAAAATCTAGCCTTAATTTAACTCGACGAAATGATATTTTAGTCAATTCGTTCGTTACTACTCGTCGCATCCCAAAAAATAATTCAAGCGGTGGTGGTGGCGGCGGAAGCAGCACTCACTCATCTGGCGGCGGATCATTTGGTGGCGGCGGTCGCAGTTTTTAAACTACACAATAAAATCTCCATTCAAAAGAGTAGCCAGACTCCTCTTTTGAATGGGGATTTTTTTAATTAACTAATGAAAATCTGTTCATGCGTTATACCTTAAGCTAGGATTTCATCATTCAATCGTTTAAATATTCCTAGTTTTTAACTACAGTGTTTTTTTATACCTACCAAAAATAAATAGTAAAATTATATCGAAAGCACTTTCAACCACAATTATTTTGTAAATTAGTCACATTTCAGTAAAAACCATCTTGTTATTTATTAATACACAAGGTAGTATATAATGAAATGCTCTACTAGGTTGAGTAGACCTTTTGTCATGAGATAAATTTATAAAGTGAGGAAATAAGAATGAAAAAAATTCTATGTTTGGGAGTAGCAACATTATGCAGTCTAACCTTGGTTGCTTGTGCGGGAAATAATGGCTCTAAAAAATCTGAAAATATTTCGGATTCTAAAAAAATTCAAGACAGTACCTATTTTAAAAAGGATACCTTAAAAATAAATATGGCTACACTTAAAATATTATCTACTGAGGTTTTACCCGCTGATGAAAATCTGTTTAGAAAAAAACCTCAACTTGCGATCACCTACGAAGTAACAAATAATAGTGATGAACCAATTTCTGCATCGACTATTTGGATCGCTTGTATGGGACTAACTCAGGACACTGAAAATACAACCAACAAATTAACAATTGGCATGACTCCTCAAGATGAAAAATTTATCCCCTACACTGAACATGAATTAGACGATATCAATCCTAAAGGTATAGCGAAAGCAATCATTTCTTATGACTTAGATGATACAGAAACACCTGTCCTTTTAAAAGCCACTCAAGGAATAGCTGGGAAAAAACTTGGAGAAAAAACAATCAACTTAAAATAAAATTTGAAGTTCATGCTTAAACATCTAGGCAGTCGCCATGAATCTGACGACCGCCTAGATGTTTTTATTTATAAAACTCAATTTGCTTGTCACTCACAATTATTTTTAACTTACACAAAATAAAAAAGGCTTCTCAGCCTTGATATAATCATATTTAATTCAGACACATGGCGGCACCTACTTAGTGCTGCTTCCTTCCGGATCTGACACGCTTCGTAAGCCCACCATTGTCCTAGCCTTTCGGCAAGATTTAGTATACCGCATTTTTTGATGCTTGGCTAGTCTTTCTGTTGATTTTTTAAAAGTTTCTTTTTTTCTCGTAGTTTTCTAAAGAAATTTGACAATAATTTCCCGCATTCTTCCTCTAAAATACCTGACTCTACATAAGCAACATGGTTGAATCGTTCATCTTCTAATAAATTCATCAAAGTACCCGCAGTTCCACCTTTTGGATCTTTTGCTCCATAATACACTTCATCGACTCTAGAGAGGATCATAGCTCCGCTACACATCGGACACGGTTCTAGCGTAACAAACATTTGCGCACGCTCTAAACGCCAATTGTCCACTACATCGCAGGCTTGTTTGATTGCAAACATTTCAGCATGAGCTGTAGCATCCTGACTTTCTTCTCTAAAATTATGCCCACGACCTATGATTTTGCCATCTAATACAACAATGGCTCCAATTGGTACTTCTTTCATGGACTCAGCTTTTTTAGCTTCTCTGATGGCCTCCATCATAAACTTTTCTTTTTCTTCTATTGTTAGACTGCTCGTCTTTTCGTTCAAGCAATTTCCGCCTCTCATTTATTGTAATCATTAAACGTTTACACCTCATTTATGGTACAATAAATCGGTGAGGTGTGTCTATGACTATTGAAGAATTAGTTGAATTATATCCTACTGGAAAAATCCAGCAAACAAAAGCAAAAAATAATGACCTTTCATTACTGATTGACGGAAAATACTTTATCCTTGACAGAGAATCATTACAGGAAACCGAAATTCGATTGCTTGAAAAATTATTCCCGTCAAAATCATACTTAGTTAATCAAAAAAAACATCCTTGGTTCGGCTACCTATTTGATCAAACTGCTATAGAAATAGATGGAACTTTTCGTGTAATGCAATTTAAAATCAAAAAACCAAAAGCTTTTTTACAACTCGAATGGGAAAATAGCATCAAAGAAATGTTCCCTAACCTTGCAGATTTCTTTTTTATCAGCGAAAATGATGGCGCTTTAATTGAACAGTATGGCAAAAACCATTATACCTTAGAGGAACTACAAAGCATATTTTTAACCTTAGATGCTGATTTCGACTCTTCGACTCTTGTCTATGTAGGTAATTTTTTTCCAGCTAATGAGCACTTGTCTACACTATTTCAAGAAGAGCAACAGATTTTTAAATTAGAAGCAGAAAATCTTCGTGGACAATCAACTTTTGCCTTAAGTGATGTTGCGTTACATTATTTCACAAAAGATGCGATGGCCAAAAGTTCGATTATTCAAACTTTTGAAAAACAGCTCATTTTAACAAACGAAATCCAACAAATCATTCTTGCTCTTTGGCGTAATCAAGGCAATATTAGTTCAACAGCCAAAGATTTATACATGCATCGTAATACCTTACATTATCGATTAGAAAAATTTTACGAGCAAACATCACTTTCGTTAAAACGGATGGATGATCTTGTTTTTTGTTATTTATTGATCACAAAATAAAAAACAAGAAAGTGTGGGACAAAACTAAAAAATCAGTCTTGTCCCACACTTACTCTAAATCTTATTTTTTACATCATCTCTTCGACAAAACTGACTAAACGATCTTTCAAGTTTTCTGTATTGTCTTTTAAAGATTCACCGTAAGAAGAGATTTTTTTTCTACCATCTTTGACTTTGCCTAAAACGTTCATCATAGAATCAAGCTCATCATCAGATAAATCATCTACAATTCCAAGCAATTTTTCATTGCCGCCAAATTTATCGTTCACAAATTTTTTCGCTTTAAAACGATTTGATACATGATACACTTTTTTGACGATTTTCTCAGATGCAATCACTGCAACCGATACACCGGCTACCGCAGCAATACTTAAACCAATACTGATTTTTGTTGATGTTTTCATTCTTGTCAGCTCCTTCTTACTATCTATACTTAATGATACCACACTCTTAAAAATTGAGGTAATAAAACAAAGTCATGCGTAGTTTTTAATCCCTACGATTGTTTCCACCAAATAAAATAACCAGACGAAGTAGCTGTAAAAATGTTGCCAGGGCTGCCGCCACATAGGTCAATGCCGCCGCAAATAAAACTTTTCTAGCCATTGGAACTTCTTCTTCAGTCAAAATATTTCCTTCTGACAAAATTTTCAACGCTCTTCTTGATGCGTTAAATTCCACTGGTAAAGTAACTAATTGGAAAAGTAATGCCAATGAAAAAGCTAAGATTCCAATATTAATCAACGTTTGATTCCAACTAAGCAATACACCAACCAAAATAATTGGAAATGACAATGCAGACCCGAAGTTCGCTACTGGAACAATTGCCGCACGAATTTTTAATGGGCTATATCCAGTATGATCTTGCACCGCATGCCCACATTCATGTGCCGCTACGCCAATTGCAGCAACAGATGTTGATTGAGCTGTGGCTTCAGATAAACTTAATATCTTAGTTCCTGAATTGTAATTATCAGTCAAATCGCCAGCAATTTGCTGAACACCAACATTATTTATTTGCTCTTTTTGCAAAATAAATTGAGCTGCTTTGGTACCTGTCACATTATTTCGACTTTGGATTTTATCGTATTTTTTAAACGTACTATTTACGTAAGCTGATGCAGCCATCGATATCAATAAACCTACAATGACTAATATATAAGTTGGATCAAATATACCATAAAAAGGCATCATTTTTTCATTCCCCCTATTCTTTTCTATATTGTATCATGAGTTTCTAAAAAAAGTGTAACTATACCTTGATTAATTTATGAACTCTATCGACGACTCACTAACAAAATTGTCACATTATTTTAAGTCATTTCAATGGTATCCTTACTAAAAAAAAGGCATACTACATCTAAGGAGTGAATTCATTGAAAAAAACACTATTTTTTATTCTACCATTCATACTATTAACTTTTGGTGTCTGGTTTGGTTATGATTACTACTACGGCGGAAAAGACTATTATACTCGTATTATCACACCAGGAAAAGTGGTAACGGGTAAATTCACAAACGGTGAAAAATACATAGAATATGACTATAAGCAAACTGCCTTTAATAAAGACGGCGAAAAAAATGTACAGACGCTAAGAGAAATCAGAAACAAACCATTACGTATCAATGCATACCTAAAATTAAAAGTGAATCCTCGAAAAGGTGTGATTAGTTGGGAAGAAGTCCCAGAAAAAAAAGTTCCAAAAAAAGCTCTAAAAAAATTGCTAGATCAATCCTAGAAAAATATGAAAAAATGAGCCAAAGACAAAACTAAAAATCAGTTTTTTCCTGGGCTCTAGATACGAATAAACGGTGAAGACAAAAGTCATTTCTTCGGAAATAGTACTTTTGTCTTCTCTTTTTTTACAGTTGGTTACTGATTTTTTCGATATTTTTCAAAACGATGGAAACAGTTCCATCTGGATTATTCACAAACTCGATCAAATCACCGTTTCGATAAACTTCGATTGGGACGATCAATTCTATTCCATTACTCATTTTCAACTTTTGTTTCCCGAATTTTTTTTCAGATATTTCTCTTGCTTCTCTAACAGGCGGCGTTTTATCTACAAATTTTGATTCGTTGACTTCTTCTTGATAAGCCATTCTCGCTGAAACATTTTCTTTAAAAACCAATTCAGCAACTTGTTCGTTATCGATCGTTCCAGTTTCTTCAATACTTTCATAAACCGCTTCTTTCACAGAAGCAATCAGCTCAAATTCATCTTCATTAAACTTTTTGCCGATTCGTTTCACTGCTTTTTTGATTTCTTTCATATTTTCTTCTATAGAAGGCGCAGGTTGTGATTCGATCACTTTCTCTGAAAAGTACCAAACTTTTTCTCCAGAAAATTCATAACGTTTTTCTAGTAGCTCATATGCTAACGTATCTAGATTTACTGTCATTCCTTCATCTGGTTTTTGTGATTTTGATGGCAAAATTGCTCGATTGATGATCAGCTTATTGTAGACCGCGTCATCTTCATAGTCCACGTAATGCGTATAACTTTCTTTGTAATTCAATTTGATCATCGCTAAATGCATCACTGTATCCAGTTCATACAAGACAAAAAGAACATCTGCGCTCGGCGCATCTTCACTACCAGAATAGACATCATACCAATGTTGAGCCAATTGTTGGCTTTTTTGTATAAAATCATTAGGAATTCCACGCATTTTATCTACAAACGAGCTTTCTTCTGCTAAAATTCCCGTTTTAGTTTGCGCGGTTGAAAGCTTTGTAATTTTGCTCGTTAAGTAAACCCGAATGTATTCTGTAGTTAAATCAAGTTCTTTCGCTGAAAATACTGGAGTCCCAGTTTCACGATCAATAATGTGTAAAATTGCACTTTTTAAATAAATATCCATCTGTCATTCTCCCTTTTCTTAAGCCCTATTTAGTCTACCCGAAAGAAACAAAAAAGCCAACTATTTTATTGACAAAAAAACGGAATACACTCGTTAAAACCTAGTAATTGTACACATCCAGATGGCTAAAGTTGAGTGGAAAATATTTACTTGGTTTCGCTTCCCATGCTATCTATAGAAAAAACATACTAAGTCCAGCGGGAAACTCATTCATCAATGACTTTCTCTGCTAAAGCTTAGCATGTTTTTAATACTTGAACATAATAGTCAAATTTTTCTTGTGATTAGTTTTCCTCTACAAACAATTTACCTGTGGCTTCATCTACAGGATCAAGTTTATTGAAAATACCTTTCACTCTAAAAATATAAGTCAAAACAAATGGTACGACAACTGCGATCAACATTGCTCCGAAAAATGCTAGATAATACTGAGGAACGATTGACAAGATTCCAGGCAGTCCTCCAACACCGATACTGATAGCTTTTACATCGAATAATGTAGAAAATAAGCCAGCACAAGCAGAGCCGATCATCCCTGCAACGAAAGGATAGATATACTTCAAATTGATCCCAAACATTGCTGGTTCCGTAACTCCTAAGTAACAAGAAATCATGGCTGGAATCGATACTTGTTCTTCATCTTTATTTCCTCTATGCATAAAGACAACGGCTAAGACGGCAGAGCCTTGAGCAATATTTGATAGAGCAATCATCGGCCACAAGTTCGTTGAGTGAAAATCAGCGATTAATTGTAGATCGATTGCATTTGTCATATGATGAAGTCCAGTAATAACTAATGGCGCATACATGAAACCAAAGACCGCACCGAACAACCAATTAAATGAAGAGGTTAGTCCAGCATTCACAATATCTGAAATCCAACTACCAATAGCCCAACCAATTGGCCCTAAGATCACATGAGCGGCTATAACAGTTGGCACTAAAGCGAATAATGGAACAAAAATCATAGAAACAGCTTGCGGTATAACTTTTCTGAAAAATATTTCTAAATAAGCAAGTAAAAATCCTGCTAGCATCGCTGGAATAACTTGGGCTTGGTAACCAATCATATTTACATGAGCAAACCCAAAGTCCCAAAATGGAATATCAGCTGCTGCTGTACTCGCTACAGAATAAGCATTTAATAATTGCGGTGACACTAATGTAATCCCTAAAACAATCCCTAATATTTGAGTCGTTCCCATTTTTTTAGTAATACTCCAAGTAATTCCTACTGGTAAGAATTGGAAAATAGCTTCACCGATCAACCATAAAAATGAGTTTACACCACTCCAAAATTGTGAGACTTCAACAATTTTCTGTCCATCCAAAAATCCAAATGGAATCCCTTCCAATACATTGCGGAATCCTAGAATCAATCCCCCAATAACTAATGCAGGAATCAATGGGGTAAAAATCTCAGCTAAAACTGAAATTGCTCGTTGAACTGGGTTAAGATTTTGCTTTGCAGCTGCTTTCCCTTGTTCTTTGGAAACGCCTTCAAGTCCTGAAATAGCAGAAAACTCATTATAAAATTGCGGTACCTCATTTCCTATAATGACTTGAAACTGTCCTGCATTGGTAAATGTTCCTTTTACAGAAGGAATCTTCTCAATTGCCGCAGTGTCCGCTTTAGCTGGATCATTAAGTACAAAACGCATTCGTGTTGCACAATGTGAGACCGCCGCAATATTTTCTTTCCCTCCTACGTTGTCTAACAGTTTTTTCGCATCTTCTTGAAACTTACCCATTTCCTTTGCTCCTCTCCGTTTAACTTGTATATACAATTATATTGTATTTGTATAATACTTTATTATTTGAATTTTTACAAGCGTTTTCTTTTTAAAAACAAAAAAATTTTTTCTCGCCTTCACTCCTCGAAAACTCTATTTCTCAAATTACTGGAATTTATTTCATAAAATGGTACACTTGGATTTATCAAATACAAATGAAAAATACTGTCTAATAACAGCATTTTTAACGGAGAAATGATGAAAAAAAATAAAGTTGCTCTCAAACTAAAAAAACGTTTATCTGCAGTACAAATTTTGGCATTTGGTTTTATCCTATTGATTTTTAGTGGCGGATCATTGTTGACCTTGCCGATTTTCTCACGTAGTGGTACAGCGACACCATTTATCGATGCGTTGTTTACAGCTGTTTCAGCTGTTTGCGTAACTGGTTTGACTACGTTAAATACAGCACTTCATTGGAATGCCTATGGGCAATTGGTCATTATGATTTTAATTGAAATCGGTGGTTTAGGTTTTATGACAATGCCTGTGCTTTTGTATTTTATTCTTCGTAAAAAGATTACACTTAGTACTCGAATTTTACTAAGAGAGGCACTTAATTTAGATGATATGTCTGGAGCATTTCGTTTAATGATGTATGTTGTTAAATTAGCTGCAATCATTCAGTTAGCTGGCGCTATTTTACTTTCCTTTGAGTTCGTTCCTGAATTCGGTTGGAAAAAAGGACTATTTTTCGGGCTGTTTCATTCGATATCCAGTTTTTGTAATGCCGGTTTTGATTTATTAGGCGATAGTTTAATGCACTATCAGTCAAAGCCTTATGTTTTATTGGTTGTTGGTTTTCTAATTATTTCTGGCGGTCTTGGTTTTATTGTTTGGCAAGATTTATTGCGTTTTAAAGAGAAACGGAAATTTTCTCTCCATACAAAAATTGCATTGATCACAACTATTTCGTTGTTGGTCGGCGGGTTTATCATTTTTTTCTTAACAGAGCACAATGCAAACAATTTAACGACTGGTACTAATTTTTTTGATCGATTAGCGAATACTTTTTTTATGTCGGTCACACCAAGAACAGCGGGTTACTATTCGATTGATTACATGCAGATGACTAACGCTGGACTAATCACAACTATATTTTTGATGTATGTTGGCGGAACATCTGGCTCTACTGCGGGTGGTTTAAAAACCACAACTTTTGCTGTATTAGTGATTCAAATCGTTTCGATCTTTAAAGGTCGGACACGAGCTGAATTCCAAGGCAGAACGATCCGAAATAGCACCGTTTTTCGCGCATTGACTTTATTCTTTATTACACTGACTTTATGCGTACTTTCAATCATGCTGTTGACGATCACTGAAAATATTCCAGAATCCTCTGGTATAGAGTATGTGGCGTTTGAAGTATTCTCTGCATTCGGCACAGTAGGTTTAACTATGGGACTAACACCAGAGCTGACAGGTATCGGAAAAGTAATCATCATGTTGTTAATGTATATTGGACGTGTTGGCATCTATACTGTTGGATTTTCACTATTGACGCAAGGTCAAAAGCAACAAGCAAAATTTAAATACCCAGATGAAAGTGTTATGATCGGATAAAATAAAAGAGGCTTGAATGTAGCTCTATGAGTTATATCCAAGTCTCTTTTATTTTATTTTTTTACTATAAAAATGAAAAAAAAATCAAAAAAATCCCACCTTCGTTAGAAGATGGGAAAAGGAGTTTTACTCTAAAGAGTAAAATGAAAAAATAAAAAGGGTTGTTGTTGGTATATACGTATATTACTATCTTTTTTTATTAATATCAAGTAATATCCCTCGATTATTCAATATTGTTTTAAAAAAATCGTTTAAAACGTTTGCAAAATAAACGAAAATAGAATTAAAGCATATAAAAACATTTGATTTAAAATTATTTTTTGATAAAAAAAAATCGTAATAAACAAAAATCCCACCTTCGTTAGAAGATGGGAAAAGGAGTTTTACTCTAATAAGAGTAAAATGAAAAAATAAAAAGGGTTGTTGTTGGTATATTTACATAATACTAGGCAAACAAAGATTTTGCAAATAATATACTCTATTTTATTTTTCTATCAATTTATTTCAATTTTTTTTAATATATCCCAAGATGACGTCTATACGAACAGTTAGTCAATTTTAACATAAAAAAAACGACTCGATAAAAATCGAATCGTTTTGAAAAGTCTAAATTAGTTTTTTACGATGTTTACTGCTTGTGGTCCACGTTGACCTTCTTCGATATCAAATGATACGTTTTGGCCTTCGTCTAAAGATTTGAATCCGTCACCTTGGATTGCTGAAAAGTGAGCGAATAAATCTGTTCCGTTATCTTGAGTAATAAAACCAAAACCTTTGTCTGCGTTAAACCATTTCACTGTACCTGTATTCATAAATGTGTTCCTCCTAGTGCTCTTAGCACGATTAATTTTTGCAATACCTTTGTGATAAAAAAAAGAGGAATTAAAACACCCTTACGAATGAAATGACCTATTAATTTAAATTACAATTATACTACATTTATTATTATACGATGTTATTTAATGAAAGTATACATTTATATCTAATTATGAGAAAATACTCATTTAACTCTTTTTGCCTTAAATGTTAAAATCCCACCTCGAATGAGATGGGATAAGGATAGTTATTTGTTAAGGTATTGATTTTTCAGACTTGTTCAGTTTACTATAGAATCCACGTTCATGCAATCAAATCTTATTATAAACACCAATTAACTCTGAATATTCATTTGAGATTTGCTTCATAGCATCAATCAATGATTCTTCCTCTCCTCCAAAGCTTACAGAGAATGCATTTGATGCACTTTTAAAATCTGATAATTTATCTAAAAGTCATCCATATAACTTGAAGTTAGTGAAGAAAAACCTTCTTTCTCTATAGCTATCAAATATTTAGGTACTTCTTTGAGTTCTTCTATTGCTTTAGACACTTTAGATTTATCCTAGTGTTTAAATCTAATAAGATCAAAAAAAACGCCAACCATTTATCTTCCCTTGATGCGGATAAATAGTTGACATTTTTCGTTCCTTCACTAACTTCTATAAAGCATTTCAATTTTCCTAACAAAGTTTTGGGCCACTTTATCTGAATGTGTGATGATAATGATTGTATCACTTCCTGCAATAGTTCCAGCTATTTCTTTATAGTTCACTTCATCTATATAATTAGTGATCACATCAGCCAGCCCATTTTCCGTATGAATCAAGACAATAAAGCCTACGGATTCTATTTTTTTCAAAGATTCTTGTAAAGATTCACGCAATTTTTTCTCACTATTTTTCTGCAAGTCTTGATCTATAATACTGTACTTAATTTTTCCATTTTCTTGGTAAGTCTTTACAATATATAATTCTCTAGCGTCTCTAGAAATCGTTGATTGCGTAGCTTTTACTCCATTTTTCCTTAGTAAATCTAATAATTCATCTTGTGTTTCAATTGTATTTTGTGTGATAAGTTTTCTAATGATTTTTTGACGTTCTTCTTTATTCATTTTCACACGTCCTAGTTTTATAGACTATAACATCAACATAGCGGCAATCAATACTAAAAGATTCATAATACTAATTACAATAATTGGTTTTACCATAAATTTAGTCCATGTTGAGTAATCGATTTTGGAGATCTCTAAGCCACCCATCACCACACCAGATGTTGGTGTAATTAAATTTATGATTCCGCACCCAGCTGTGAAAATCATCACCATAACGTCTGGACTTAAACCAATAGTGTGAGCAAGTCCGCCCATTACCGGAATAGAAACATATGCTAAACCAGAAGTTGAAGGAATCAAGAAAGAAAGTAACAGATATAAGATATAAGCCCCTATAACGAATAAAATGGGAGATAACCCTTGAAGAGCGGAAGCTGATTTATCTAATATAAATAAATCCAAATGAGTGGTTGCCATTAAAATAGATGCTCCTCTAGCGACAACAATAATCAATACCACAGACAAAATATCTTTTACACCATCAATAAAGGTTCGGATCGTTTGTTTTTCGGATAAACCATAGACAATCGCAATAATCAGACTCATCAAGAAAAACCACATAGCAAGATCCCCAAAATACCAATGACCAAAGCTATTTCCTGTAAGAGAGGACGTCCAGCCATTGAAAATATGAACGCCAAAAGACTCCCAAGGAATCAAGGAAATAACCATAATAAGAAAACCAAAAGAAAAAATGGTCAATATGATTTTATGCTTTTTCGTAAATGCTAACCCTTTATTCTCATCTTGAGCAAAATACGTCTGCATATCCTCTTGTTCCTGCAAAGATAGTAACGTTGATCCTTTATCTGCTTTCACTTTTTTTGCATATTTCATCATATAAAAAATCGAGAATGCAGTTGTGGTAACCCATAAAATCAAGCCTATAATTAAGATGATTCCTGTATTCGGTTTGATATCAATGCTTTTTAAAGCATCCATAGCGACACCTGTTGCAAATGGATTAACTGTTGAACCGATCACGCCAGAACCCGATCCTAACAAGACTGTTCCTACGGCCACTAGGGTATCAAAGCCTGCAGCAACCATCGTCGCTGTGATCAGTGCATAAAAAGGTAATGTTTCTTCTGCCATTCCATAAGTCGACCCGCCGATAGAAAATAAGACCATTAAAATAGGAATAATGATTAACTCGTTGCCCTTTAATTTCCTAACAACGTGCTGAATACCTGCCTCTAGTGCACCTGTTCGAGTGATAATATTTAGAAATCCACCTAAAACTAAAATAAATACACAAATTTCAATCGCATCTTTGAATCCGTTAAAAGGAGACATTATCAAATCCTGAAGTTTTGCTGCTACTACATGATCCACAGGTTTTGTTCCACCAGATGGAATTGTAGGTGTAAAGGATTGTCCAGCTAAAAACCAGGAAATGGTCGTTAAAGCAATAATGATAATAAATAAAATACTAAATGAAGATAAGGATTTTTTCCGTTTTTTCTGCTCTTTTTTTTCCATTATTTTTTCTGTATAAAAATCATACTTTTCCTTTCAAATTTTTTTTAATTTCAAATTAAGAGGAAAAATACAGGAAAATACTAATCATGATCCAAAGAAAAATATGCTGGATCAAAAAAGATCAATTCTTTATGCAGATACTGGATTTTCTTTTTTTTAACCAGTTTCTTTATCACAAGGCTGGCTGTTTCTCTTGTTGTACCGCTACTATGAGAAATATCATTCATTAAAATCGGATACGGTACGACCACCTGATTGAAATAGTTTCTTTCACCTAGTTCATGCATCAAAATTGCTAAGGTGTTTTTCACACGCTGAGAAGCACTTGATGTTATACAGCTTTCAATTTTAAGCACATGTTTTTTTAAGGTCAAAGACACTTGATTAAAATAAAACAGCAACTGCTGATTATTTCCCTGTATCACTTTTTCAAAAATTTTCGTTGAGAGATAACACACTTCAATATCTGTCATGGCGATAGCTGAAAAATGATAGTTTTCGTCAGTAAAAAGTCCAGTTAATGGAAACACCGCGCTGTCTTTAACAAAGTTCAAATAGAAAAGTGTGCCGGTTTGATCGATTTTTTCAAATTTCACAAGCCCCTTTTTTAAAATAAACATACGGTTTCTTTCATCACCAGCATCAAAAAGAACTTGGCCTTTTTTGTATGCTCTACAATATGAATTTTTCTGGATGACTGTCGATTCTTCTTCACTTAAATCTGAAAAATAAGGACATCCTTTTAATGAGTCATTCTCTTGCAATACTGTCATTTTCTTCAACTCCAACTTAGTCAATTTTCTTCGCTAACGTTTCAAAGAAGACGGTGTTTAATCAGTCAAAGACAACTTTCGTTCCCACTTCTTGCTCGCCAAAATCACTTAATTTTTCGAGAGAAGTGATAATCGCTTTATTAGTAGGTTTGGCTTTTACATATTGAATTGCAGCTTCTACTTTAGGAAGCATACTTCCAGGTTCAAAATGTCCTTGTCTTATATATTCTTCTAACTCTTTCACGTTGACTTGTTTCAACTGTTTTTCGTTTTCTTTACCATAATTGATGGCAACATTTTCAACACCAGTCAAAATAACAAATAGATCTGCATCCGTTAATTCGGCTATTTTTTCTGAAGAAAAATCTTTATCAATGACAGCTTCTACACCAGTTAAATCGCTGCCTGTGACAGGTATTCCTCCACCACCGCCACAAATCGTAATGATATCATTTTTGACCAAAGTCTTGATCACTTGGTGTTCTTGGATCGATAATGGTTTCGGACTTGGAACGACTTTACGCCAACCACGGCCAGCATCTTCTTTATATATCGTGTTTGTTTTATCCATAATGTCTTGAGCTTGTTCTTTAGTTAAAAATGGACCAATTGGTTTGGTTGGGTGATCAAATGCTGGATCATTTTCTGAAACAACTACTTGTGTGACAATTGTCGCGATTTGCTGTTTTATATCAGCGTTGTTCAGCTCTTTAGCCAATGCATTTTCTAACCAATAACCAATACTTCCTTGGGTCATAGCAACACAAGTGTCTAGCGGCATTGCTGGATTTTCTTTTGAGTCTGTGGCCTGTTGCTGGATCAGCAAGTTACCAACTTGAGGCCCGTTTCCATGAGAAATGACTAGTTGATACCCTTTTTCAATTAATTTAACTAACTTTTTCGCTGTATAAACCAAAGCTTTTTGTTGCGCCTGGGAGCTTGCATCTGTCGATAAAATGGCATTTCCACCTAAAGCGATCACAACTGTCGGCTTTTTCATAAAATCCCTTCTTCCTTTTTATTCATTCTAATCAGTTTTCTATTTAGACTTTCGGAATAAAAAGGTTCCCTAAGGTTGCTGCCATAATTGCTTTGATTGAGTGCATCCTATTTTCAGCTTCTTCGAATTGACGTCCATATTTACTTCTAAAGACTTCATCTGTAATTTCCATTTCACTAATACCAAATTTTTCTTTGACCATTTGCCCATATTCTGTTGTCGCATCATGAAAAGCCGGCAAGCAATGAAGGACGATCAATTTTCCATCTATGTTACCTGTTTTTTTGACCATGTCCATATTGATTTGGTAATCTTTCAATAACCTAACACGTTCTTCAAATTTATCTTCTTCACCCATTGAAACCCATACGTCTGTATAAAGAACATTGGCATTTTTGACTCCTTGTTCCACGTCATCTGTAATCATGATTTTGCTACCTGATTCTGCTGCGAATTTTTTTGCATAAGCTACTACAGATTCTTCTGGAAATAGAGATTCTGGCGCACAGATTCTGACATTTACCCCTAAAATTGCACCTGTTACTAACAAACTATTCGCCATGTTATTACGTCCATCACCAACGTAGACAAGAGTTACATCTTCAAGCGTACCGAAATTTTCTTTAATTGTCATATAATCGGCAATCATTTGAGTTGGATGCCATTCATCTGTTAAACCGTTCCATACAGGAACACCAGAGTATTTTGCCAAGTCTTCAACCACTTGTTGACTAAAACCTCTAAATTCAATGCCGTCAAACATACTTCCTAATACCTTAGCTGTGTCTTCAACCGATTCCTTTTTACCCAATTGAATATCATTTTTCCCGAGAAATTCCGGATGAGCACCCAAATCGATCGAAGCAGTTGTAAATGCCGAACGTGTCCGAGTTGATGTTTTTTCAAAAAGTAATGCGATATTTTTTCCTTCAAGATAGTGATGTGGGATACCTTGTTTTTTTAATTTTTTTAAATGGATAGAAAAATCAATCAAGTAATTTAATTCGTCTTTTGTAAAATCCTTTTCTGCTAATAAACTACGTCCTTGAAATACTGAATCTGTCATAATAAATTTCCTCCTAAATTCAAAAGTGTAACAAATCGATTAATCCCGTAGAAAATCAGGAAATTAACATTGAAGTGTTCTTTGTTTCACTGTTAATTTGACTATTTTCATAAGGATTGATTAGTGCAGCTAGATAATGTTAAAAGTGTAATTGGCTCGTTCAGACTCGACTGAAAAATACGATAATATGTTTGTGACGCTTTTGGTTACACGCAGATTTTATCTTTTTTCCGAGAGACTAGCCTGTGAAACTAGATGATAAAAGTGTAACTGGCTCGTTTAGGCTCGACTGAAAAATACGATAATATGTTTGTGACGCTTTTGGTCACACACAGATTTTATCTTTTTTCCGAGAGACTAGCCTGTGGAACTAGATAACAAAGTTCTTTTTAAATTTCTGCTCGATCAAACGGCATACTCATACAACGTGGACCACCTCGTCCACGAACAAGTTCACTGCCTGGGATATAATTTAATTTAACGCCGGCTTCTTCTAATTTTTGATTGGTAATTGTATTACGATCATAAACAACGACTTCACCTGGCGCAATCGCCAGTGTATTTGACCCATCATTCCATTGCTCACGGGCTGCTGCCGTTGGGTTGCCGCCACCACAACGAATCAATGACACATGATCTAATTCTAGATATTTACATAAAATATGCGCTAAAGTATCTGTTTCCTGTAAAATCTGCAAACCGTCTGTTCCTTGAGAGATCGAATAGATCGTTAAGTTTCCTTCAATTTCTGGATGAATTGTGAATTTGTCATAGTCTACCATTGTAAATACAGTATCAAGATGCATGAATTTACGTTGTTCCCCGATATCAAATGCTAAAACTCGTTCAAATCCTAACTCCTTCTCAAAAATATTTCTTGCTAATTTTTCAATCGAAGTAACATCTGTCCTTTGAGAAATTCCTACAGCAATCAATTTTTTCGAAAGAATCAACTCATCTCCACCTTCGATCCGAGTATTTTCATCTCGACTATAAACCATTGGCAACTGTGAATTTTTGAACATTGGATGATGAGCAAAAATGTATTTTCCGTACAACGTTTCCCGTCGTCTCGTCACAGAGTACATGCGATTCAATGAAACACCATGACCAATCGTTGCAAATGGGTCACGAGTAAAGTACAAATTAGGCATCGGATCGATAATGAATGGATAATGAGAATCAGCCAGATCTGACAAGCTTGTTCGTTCTAGTGACGACAGCTCTGACTTTTGAATCCCCGCCATGGTCTTATCGATCAATTCTCTGCCATCTGAAATGCTTAAAAGCCGTTCTTGTATAAACTGTTTAGTTCGTTCTTCTTTTATATCGGCTTCGCTTAGATATTCTCTAACAAACTGTTCTTTGATTGCTGCATCAGCTAGTGACTCTGCTGCTAAATCTTCTAAATAAAGAACATTCACTCCTTTTAACCTCAGTGTTTCTGCAAAAAAGTCATGTTCTTTTTGCGCTTGTTCCAAAAACGGAATATCATCAAAAAGAAGTGATTCCAGGTAATCGGGCATTAAATTCTCTAATTCCTTTCCTGGTCTGTGTAGCATTACGGTGTTCAGTTTTCCAATTTCAGAAAAAACGTTAATTGGATTCTTCATCAAAATACCTCCTTCTTTTGGTTCGTACTTAGAATAACAAAATGATAGCGTTCTCTTCTTAGTGTTTTTCGACTTTAAAATACAAAGATGACCACATTATGCAAAAAAGTTGTATATTTTTTCATACACCAAAATAAACTGATAAAAATGAGCTTAGGAAATTTATACTTATCCTTTTTTTTCAAGAATATACACACTTTTTATTTAAAAATAATTACTAGGTATCACTATTTGCAGTAACGGATAATTGATTGACTATTTTTTGAATAGATAGAACATGATTTTATTTTCTCATCTTAAGTAAAATTATCACACTAAAACGCAGTTATTCTATTTTAGCCTTACGTAAAAATAGAATAACTGCGTTTGATTTATGTATTTTTTGCTTCATTCGCGTTCACTTTCAACTAACGAATAGAGCTTGAGATACAATCTTTGCGCTTATCCCAAGCTCTTACTGCGTTTACAAAGCCCTTTGCTAATTTCAATTTTTTAAATTGATTTCGTAAATGAACTCTTTATTTTGCCAAGCATTGTTTTGTACTTTATAAATTTTCAAACTTTGGTCATCATATTCTGTAATTAAGAAACTTTTCTGTGTCGCTCCTCCAGATAAAAATACTGGGACATTGCCAAAATAGTCCGGTGAAGAATATTTCCCTACTTTGTCATGATAATGACCTGCAAAAACAGCTTTCACATTATATTTTTCAATTAGCTGAATAAATTGTGCGCTTGGGCCTCCCTTCCAATCATCTGGTTTATGGACCCCAATCAACACTTTCATTCCGTTGTTCTTCGCATAACCCAAGGCATTTTCGATAAAACCAAAATTAGGTTTTACACCCACGTTCAAAGGACCTGACCAAGATGTCGCTTGATAATCCATTGTTGGATAGTTATTCAATTGTAAAAGCATCACGTTCCCTGGTAGTTGGACTGAATACGCATAACTTCTAATACCACCAGCATCAGCTGATAAGACGTTATTTGTACTAATATGATAGGTTAATCTTTCTAAAGAGAGATCAAAACAGCTATCTTCAAAACATTTACCTTGATTGTTTTCGATATCATGATTTCCTAAACCAAAATAATACTTTTTATTTAAGATTGGCATTAACTCATTTTCCATTTTATCCCATTGCCAACTATGACCAAAAGCGGTAATATCGCCATTAATAACTACCTTAGCACTGCTTTTCGTATCATTATAGGCATTGACACTTGTATATTGTTCCCGAATTAAAGCGGCAGAGTTTGCTTCAGCATCAGGATCACTCTCACCTCGGTCCATTTTATCAGTCCATGGGTATTGAGGATCGGAGGTGAAAACGATGGCATGATTTTCTGATGTTGGCGGTGTTAAATCGTTAGAAAGTTTAAATGCACTAGCGCCTCCGAAAGACAAACCAACACCATCAGCGGCCACTGCCAAACCTGGATTTGGAGCGTGGGAATTACGAATACTATAGGTACCATCCGAATTTGCTTCTATCAGCCACTTACTCGTGGTTTGATTCTTCGTTAAAATCTGGCCAAATGATAATTTCCCTTTATCGTTTGGATTCCAAATATCTTTATCCCAGAATAGGTAGTGGTTTTTGTCTTCATGTGCCGGTTTTAATTGGTATTCCTCACCAGCCCACATCTTTTCTGAATGCCATATCTGAGACTTATCTCCTGACCATTTTCCCCACGACATTTTGCCATCTGCATATTGCAAAACTTCACCCGACCCGTCATTTTTTTCAATTTTAAGGTTTGTGTTTAAATCAACACTATATTCTGCTGCGCTTACGTTAGTAGGTAAAAATAGCAAGAATAAAGAAACGGCTGAAGCAATAAACAATAATGTGTTACGCAAAAAAACTTTTCGATTACAAAACTTCATTGTTATCCCTCCCTTTTAGGTTTAATTTTATTTTAAAAATGGAGGTTGGAATCATTTTATCTTATATGATACCAACCTCCATTAATTAAAATAAAGTGAGAATACTTTCTAACTTAAAATTTAACAAGTTCATGTTAAGCAGCTAAGTTTACTTTCAGGTAAAGTTAAAAATTTCGTTTTAACATACGCAAGTTAAACAACTTATACCGCTTGCAAAAACTTCATCTTCCCATTTTGCAACTTCTGTTGTTGCCTCTTGTAACGCAAGAATTTCTTTAGCCATAGAAACACACCTCCTTAATTAAAATAAAGTGAGAATACTTTCTAACTTAAAGTTTAACAAGTTCATGTTAAACAACTAAGTTTACTTTCAGGTAAAGTTAAAAATTTCGTTTTAACATACACAAGTTAAACAACTTATGCCGCTTGCAAAAACTTCATCTTCCCATTTTGCAACTTCTGTTGTTGCTTCTTGTAACGCAAGAATTTCTTTAGCCATGGAAACACACCTCCTTTCAAGTAATCTTAAAAATTTTGTTTTAGCAAACACAAGTTAAACAACTTATGCCGCTCGCAAAAACTTCATCTTCCCATTTTGCAACTTCTGTTGTTGCTTCTTGTAACGCAAGAATTTCTTTAGCCATTTGACTCAACTCCTTTCAAATGTTTATTTAGATTTTTGGATTGGGATCTATCTATAAACCCATATGGATTAGTTATTTTTTTAGCGCAGGTAAAATATCAAACGTTTGGTCCATTATGTTTGTAATCGTTAAAGCGACTCCAGCAAAACCAGAAAATATATCCATCGTTAGTTTGGTGCCGTGATCGCCTGCAATTGCAAGACCAGTACCAATTTGTATCAAATGTGGCTGCAAGCCTGCTACAAATGATTCACTTATCTGTTCAGCATCTCCTAGTTTTAGTTGTCTATTTATTAGCAACTGGCTTAATTTCAGACCACTATAACCATTAAATAGACCTGGAAAAACAGAAAAGTTTGTTTCTAAAGCGCGGTATAGCGGCAACTGTTTGGAAAGATTTGCTTGCGTTATGTGCTCACTATTTTTAGCTATCAACAGACCCAAACCAGCACTTCCAGTAGCTAAATAAGGAAGTGAACGATGTTGTTGCTTGCACTGCAAACTGTTTTCTTGACTAACTACATAACTAGCAAGCTCTTTTTCAATCGCCACATTTAAACAATCAATAAATAAGCTGTCGTTGGTTAATCGATAAGCTTCGGAAAATAACCAACCTAAACCTGCATGTCCATAAAATAATCCTATTGTCTGTTCAACAGGGTTATTCGTCAGACGTCCTTTTTGTTCTGAACGACAAAAATGGCTAGGTTGTGCTTGATAAGCATGTGCAAATTGTCTAAGTTTGGAAATTAGCAATTGAGCATTTTCCTCTGTTAGTTTTTGCTGACTAAAAAAATAACTACCCGTTAGTAAAATTCCTGCTAATCCATTATATAAATTAAAATTTTTGCATCCCTCGATCATCGGTTTAAAAAATTGGTTAACAAGCTTTGTCGCCTGCTCCGTTTCTCCAAGTTGATCAAGCAACCAACAAGTTCCTGCTAAGCCATCAAACAAACCGCCTTGTACTTGCTTCAGCATAGATATGTCATTTATAGATTCGGCAATGATTTTTTGTTTTGTTTCGGTTAATCTTCCTTGCTCTCCTAATAAATGTTCAAGTTTTGTATACGCCCAGATAATGCCTAAATCGGAAAAAGCAATCCCTAGTTTGCTTCTCGTTCCATAATAATGAACTGGAAAATGTCGAAAATCATAATCGCGTTGCCACATTTGCATCACTGAATAGGCACCATTTAAAAGTTGCTTGCCCCAGGTTTGTAAAGTCGAATCCGCACTTAACTGACTATTTCCTGATAAATAGGGCCTTAGAACTTTATTAGGACATATAACTTCAATTGTTTTAACTTTCTTTTTTAGTTCCGATAATAGCTTGACATACGCCGTGATTTCTTCAGACTTGTAACCTAAATTCCGAAAATATTTTTGTGCTGCACGCATGGTTTGTTCACCAAATTGATAGACTAGTTCTGCTTGTAAAATGAGTGGAAAGAATAGAAAATGCGCCACTTGAAGTACGCCATACCAATCAATTTGCTCTGGCGTCAACTCTTTCCCCCAAGCTCTAAAGCCCGGTGCTGCAACTTGATGAAAGGGTAACGGCTGATTAATAAACAACGCTTCTCCCCAATCAATCAACACCGCTTGTTCATCAACAGTGAGGATGATATTTCTTAAATGAATATCTTGATGATACACGCCACGGTTGTGTGACGCCTCGACAATTTCGATTAATTGGCGGACAATTTTTTGTATTTTTTGCAAATAATCAATTTGTTTGTTCATTGAAAAAGGATAATGTCCAGTCACCCAACGATTAAGCGCCACTCCTTCTACTTTTTCCATTGCTAAATATTGATGCTCCCAGACGGTTCCATACCAGCAATAATCGGGTACGCCACGTAGACTACTTAAAATCTCTAGAGCCTTTTTTTCTGATGCTAAACGGTCAGTTGCATAAACACCATAATGGTCGATTCCAGTATAAGGTCGTGCTTCTTTTAAAATAATCTCTTTTTCTGAGTCAGCTAATATTGCATGATAAATCCCTCCACAATTTGAAAATTGAATAGCTGAATTTATCATAAATGGCATAGTTTCTTCTGTACCTGCATCATGTAACCAACTTTCCAAAAACATTGGTACTTCAATTCCTTCTGGCAGATTAAACATTGCTTCCCGCTGATCAGCGACTTCACCATAACGTGTTTTAAGCATCTGACTATCTGTAGGCATATTTTCGTCTGGATAAGAATCTCGAAAAACACCATATCGCAAATAAATAGGGGCTTTTTGCCAACGCTTATCACTTAAAATATATGGACCAGAAAAACCAGCAAGTTTGTTTTCCAAAGCATCAAGAAACATTTCTAGTTGTGCTTGATCTGGGTAGCAAGTAATAAATTTCCCAGAAAAACCTCTGCTAACATGTTTACCATTACGGATTTTAAACACTTTCTCGGTTGCTAAATGTTTAAAACAAACATTGTTTTGAAAGCAAACTTCTGCAGTGTTTTTAAGTATCGCTTCAACATCAGCTAAACTTGCACTAACATGCACTTTCCAACCTTGCCTTTGGATTTTCTTTCGTAACGGAAATAATGTTGTCCATTCTTTGTCACTTTTGATTTCATGCCAGCCAGCAGGCAAAGGGAGCGAATACGTGGTTGACGTATCTTTTGATAAACTATTAGCTCTGAAAAATAATGGATCTTCTATATAAGCATTAAATGAAGTCATCGTTTAGGCTTCCTTTCCTTAACAGACATTTAACTCTCATGTTGCTTGATTGATAAAGTTTTCGATTTCTTTCTCACTTTTATCTCCCATTAGTGTTGCAGTTATTGTTTTATTTTTATAAATAACTAATAGCGGGATTTCCTCAACTTGAAATTTTTTCATTTCTTTTGGCAATAGACTGTCTTCGCGATGTGTGTCAATATTATAATAATAAAGAACTTTCCCTTGCTTTTTCATAACCTTATTTAGTTTCGGGAAAAACTTTTTACAGTGTGGACACGAGTCGCGACCAAAATATAAAATAGCTGTTCCTTGTTGAGGTAAAACATGCTCAATCAATTGCTCTTTCGGAATTTCAGTTAAACTTTCTTTTGGCGAGCAACCTACAAGAAATAATATTATTAAGATAATTAGACTTATTCTTTTCATATCCACTCCTATTTTTGCCCATTAATAATAGAACAAGAGGCATAAATACATGCATTGAGAAATTATGCCCCTTGATAAAGTTTAAATATCTTGAGATCTCACATTCACTAATTTAGGATTGTTAGGATCAGTAATGTCGTAATCTTTTGTAACAACGCGATGACCACCTATCCCTGTAAAGCTACCTTCACCTTTAAAGAAAGGCAATTTTTTCTCACCAGGTACTTTCGTATTCATGTACATACCTGAATTTTCCAATTTTTGTTTTTGATCGTTATTTAAATTGTCATAAAGAATCGTGAAGTCTTTATTAAATGTTCGGTCCTTATTGACACAAATAACCCCACCAGGTGTGCCTTTACAAACGCCGCCTTTTGCATCTATTGCTACATTAATGTCAGCATTACTAATTGCTTCAGCAGTAAAAGCTATGGATCCATCGTACTCAAGTGCATATAATTCTGTAATTACTTTAATCACTTGGTTCGGTTGTACCGTATAGGGTTGTGGTGATGTACTTGTCGTTTCTGATTCAGAATCAGAAATAGTTTCCGATTTATTAAAATCAAATGGTAAATTTACTCTACCAACACCAAGAATATCGGCAGCTACGATGACATTTCCGATTTTATGTGGCAAAACAAAGCCCTTATCAACTGTAGTAGACTTGGATTTTATTTTGGTAACGGCATGCACTGAGGTATATCTTGTTTCTGGCTTAGAACTTGTCTGATTCGTTAAGATATCTTCCCCAAGATGTTTGATCATAATTTCTTTTTGATAAATATCTTTCGTTTGCCCTTTCACATTCACTCTTAAGTTATGTGTGATATTATGCGGATCTGGATTATAGGTGCAAGTTGAAATTTTATCGTTACAGTCGTCTTTCGTACCGGCAATAAAATTTTTATAATAAAAAGTTCCAGCTTTTGTCATTAACTCATTAACATTAGTAGTCCCAACTTGCGGTTGAATCTCTTCTTGCGCATTTTCTGCATTTGCCGTACTAAATGGAGTAACTAATAAAATCCCCATAATAATACTGGTACTAAACGTATTCACTAATTTCATAACATCATACCTTCCTCTCTGTTTTCGTATTATTAAGTAACTGATTAATCTTGAAACATTCTTTAAAAATATCATGTCTTTTAAACTATCAGCCCCTCTCTTTAAAACTTTTGAAACGTCATTCACCTCCGATCCCCTTCTTGCTCATAACATAACGATTTTTTCGTTAGTTTACTATAAACGTTGCGGTCTATTTTTTTAACAGCAAATATTAAGCGTTTACATTCGTGCCGAATAATGAAAGTTTAGTATGGTTTAGTGAAGTTTAGATTATATATGCCCGCAAGAAATTGGATAACTAGATGGCTAATTTGTTGGACAAGGTTTTATACTATTTTTCAGACGTTTTGACCCATAATTTTTCCACTTTTTTATATTTACTTGTATAATAGTTCTATAAATAATTTAACAAAATGAGGTGACGTATGTTTTCTTTACATTATTTTGTATTTTTTCTGCTCTGCTATTTTGTTGTTGTCGTGTTGTCTGCCATACTTTTTTTTAAAGACAAAAACAAAATCCATCGAATATTATTTATCTATTTTTTGCTTTTCTTTTTGAGTGCTCTTTCGGATTATTTCAATATTCTATTTTCAGAAAAGTCTGCTTGTTCAATTTGCTCTTTCTTCCAGTTAATAAATGTTTCTATTTATGTCTTAAGCATTATCTTTTCATTTTTACTTTTCAAACAGCACATCCCAACATCCAAATTATGGAAACATGTTTTACTGTTGTCTTTAACTATTGCATTAATCATTTTACCGTTGCACATTGGGCAAACGTGGACAACCAGCATTTTAATTGCTTGTTTAGCAGATAATGCATTTTTAATTTACCTTGGCTGCTTAACAAGAAAAAAGCTATCAACGACAAATTCCGCTCTCAATCAATTTCTTTTTCAAAATAAAAATTTTGGATTAACTTTAATTTTTGGAGGTTTCGTCACAATAATTTTGAATTTATATGATTTTTTTTACTTTCCAGACGTCCAACATTATTTCTTTTTCATTCATGGTCATAATTTAAATAGTGATGGTATATCCATTTTGCTGTGCTTTTGGCTGATCAAATTTTTCATGCAAAGAATTCATATCAAACCTGTAACTGCTCTTTCCTTTGATTTGTTTGAAAACTTTTGTTCAGAGTTTCACTTAACGAAACGTGAAAAAGATATTTTAGCCGAACTATTAAATAACATGACTTACCAGGAAATTGCCGATAAATTATACATATCGATTGGAACAGTTAAAGCTCACTCCCATAATATTTTTTCGAAAACAGAAGTAAACAGAAAAGATGATTTAGTAAAACTCTATCAAGGCTTCATAAGTAAATAAATTTAAAATACGCAAAAAAATAACATAGTGACTTGGATTTACTATAATCGGATGAAATTCGTTGATGTTATGAGTATAATATTTTCTGAATAAAGAGGAGAAACGCTTATTCGAGCTTACCAATGATCGATAGAAAGGTTTGGGAAAATATTGAGGATTAACATAAAAATTGCCAACCCCTTGCCTTGTTGCTGGCAAATGGTTGGCAATTTTTATGAAAAATGCTGAGATTTTATTATTGTTCTCAAAAAATTGGTGTTATTTCTTCGGTTCATCCTCGTCCATTTTCAGAACAGCCATGAAGGCTTCTTGCGGAACTTCAACAGAACCAACTTGTTTCATACGTTTTTTACCATCTTTTTGTTTCTCTAACAACTTACGTTTACGTGAGATATCCCCACCATAACATTTGGCCAAAACGTTTTTACGTAAGGCTTTGATTGTTGAGCGTGCAGTAATTTTTTGACCGATTGCAGCTTGAATTGGCACTTCGAATTGTTGTCTCGGAATTAGTTTCTTCAGTTTCTCAACGATTACTTTGCCACGTTCAAAAGCAAAATCTTTATGCACGATAAAGCTTAGTGCATCGACTTTTTCTGAGTTTAACAAAATATCCATCTTAGATAGATTGCTCTTACGGTATCCAATCATTTCATAATCTAATGAAGCATAGCCCTTTGTTCCTGATTTTAAGCGGTCAAAGAAATCATAAACGATTTCTGACAGTGGCATATCATAAACGACATTCACGCGATATTCATCTAAATAATCCATCGTGACAAATTCTCCACGTTTCCGTTGTGAAATTTCCATCACTGCACCTACATATTCATTTGGTACCATGATTGTTGCTTTAACGTATGGTTCTTCTACAAAATCGACCGTACTTTGGTCCGGAAATTCTGCTGGGTTATCAACCACAATTTTCGTGCCATCTGTCTTGGTTACATGATAAATTACTGAAGGCGCAGTTGTAATTAAATCTAGATTAAATTCTCGCTCCAAACGTTCTTGGATAACATCCATATGAAGTAAACCTAAAAATCCACAACGATAACCAAAACCTAATGCTTGAGAAGATTCTGCTTCAAACTGTAATGCTGCATCATTTAATTGTAATTTTTCCAATGCTTCACGTAACTCAACATAACGTGAATTATCAATTGGATACAATCCACAATACACCATTGGATTCATTTTACGATAGCCTTCTAAAGCTTCCGCAGCGGGATTATTCGCTAAGGTGACTGTATCCCCTACTTGGGTATCACGAACTGTTTTGATCGCTGCTGTAATATAACCAACATCACCGACCATTAAGAAGTCACGACTGATTGGTTTTGGTGAGAAGATACCAACATCCGTTACTTCAAACGTTTTATTATTATTCATCATCATGATTTTATCCCCTGGTTTTACAACCCCGTCCATGATCCGGACATTTAAAATAACTCCACGATAACTGTCATAGATAGAATCAAAAATCAACGCTTTTAAAGGCGCTTCAAGATCACCTGTCGGAGCTGGAACTAAATCAACGATTTGTTCTAAAATGTCTTCGATACCAATACCTGCTTTGGCACTTGCTAAAACAGCGTCACTGGCATCAATCCCGATCACATCTTCAATCTCTGTACGAACTCGTTCTGGATCTGCTGCTGGCAAATCGATTTTATTGATCACTGGAATAATTTCCAAATCATTATCTAACGCTAAATAAACATTCGCTAATGTTTGAGCTTCGATACCTTGGGCCGCATCAACCACTAAGATCGCACCCTCACAGGCTGCTAAACTTCTTGATACTTCATAGGTAAAATCCACATGTCCTGGCGTGTCGATCAAATGAAAGATATACTCTTCGCCATCTTTTGCTGTATACGTTAGTTCAACAGCGTTTAGCTTAATTGTAATCCCACGTTCACGTTCTAAATCCATCGCATCAAGCAATTGATCTTGCATTTCACGATCAGAAACTGTTTCTGTTTTTTGTAAAATTCGGTCAGCAAGCGTAGATTTTCCGTGGTCAATATGAGCAATAATGGAAAAATTACGAATTTTTTCTTGTCTTTGCTTCATTTCATTTATATTCATTAATAGTCCTCATTTCTTTTATGAAAAGCCGAATGAGCTTGTGATTTCGTTGAATCAAATCATACTAGCTCATCGCTCCGATCATTTTCAATCAGCACTTTCCATTATAGCAAGATTTCTATCATATTTAAAGAACTTTCCTATGTTTGTATCTGGCTTTCACGGAATCTGTTTGGTTTATCAGAGAATCTCCTGATCATTGGTCACAAATTTACTTTGACCTTTTTTCAAGATAAAAATATTTGTGAAACATTCAAGGTAAATATTTCTCCCTCACTTATATCAATAAAGAACCACATAGTACTCCTCCTCACAGACCACGAGACACAATAATAATGTGTTTTTATTGGATTAATTAAATTTATTCAAACCAAGTTTCGGCGTCAGATATCCTTCTTCACCATTTCTTAGTAAGTAATACTCTATTTATTCTTACTTTTTTGATATACTGAGGGTAGAAAAAACAATTGGAGATGGAAAAATGGACCAAAAAGAGTTCAGAGAACATTTAGAATTAAAATCAGTGGATGAAAAATATGTGGATCAGTTCAATGAATTATTGAGCTATGTCTTCCAGTTTACAGAAGCAGATCTAGAAGAAAGCGGCTATGAAAGTAAAAAAGAGTTGATCAAATCAAAACAGCCGATTTTAGAGCAATCAAAAGTTTTTGGCTGGTTCCATGAGGATCAATTGATTTCCCAAATTGCGATTTATCCTTGTGAAGTAAATATTCACGGGACACTTTTCAAAATGGGTGGCGTTACCGGTGTTGGGACTTATCCTGAATACGCCAACCATGGCTTGATGCAGGACTTGATTCATCTTGCTCTTAAAAACATGCGGGCAGATAAACAATGGATTTCTTATCTTTACCCATATAGTATTCCCTATTACCGCAGAAAAGGTTGGGAAATCATGTCAGATAAGTTGTCTTTCAAAATTCGTGATACTCAATTGCCTAAGCAAATCAGCGTCCCTGGTATGGTAGAACGTGTAAGCGTAGATCATGAGGATGTTTTTACCGTTTATGCGAAATTTGCCCGTCAAAATCATGGCGCTTTGATTCGTAGTGAATTTAACTGGGAAGAATATTGGCGATTTGAAAATGAAGACGAACGTACTGCGGCCATTTATTATGGGGCAAATCAAGAGCCTTTAGGTGTGCTATTTTACTGGGTAGCTGAAGATGTGTTTCATATTAAAGAAATGTTTTATATCAATCAAGAAGCGCGTAATGCTTTATGGAACTTTATTTCTGCACATTTTTCAATGGTTGATTGGGCTGAAGGAGATATTTACAAAAATGAGCCGCTATCCTTCTTACTAGATGATAGCCAAATCAAAGAAACGATCGAACCTTATTATATGGCTAGAATCGTTGATGTAAAAGAAATGCTGCTGGCTTATCCTTATGCCAGCACAGCAAAACCATTCCATTTTGTAGTAAGTGATCCTGTTGCAGAATGGAATAATGGTGTATTTAGTTTGTTATGGGACGAAGATGACCAGGTTACTATAACGGATGAGCCGCTAGGTCAACCTGTGCGTATCGATATTCAAACCTTGTCTTGTTTATTGATGAATTACCGCCGCCCGACTTATCTACATCGAATCGAACGTTTAGACACAGATAAGGAAACATTGAATTCATTAGAACGGATTTTACCTGATCAAGAAGCGTACTTTAGCGATTATTTTTGATTATATTACGAATGATTACTTAATAAAGGATGATTTTATGAATGACTTTCTTGTTATCCCAACCTTGCTAGCTAAAAAAACAAACCTGCAATTATCATTTGCAGAAATAGAAGCAAACATGTCCCATAATCATATGTTGCCTGAACTAGCTAAAACTTATAGTGCTTGGTGGACAAAAAAAGAACATTCTTTTTCAAGTGCTTGGATTGCCTATGGTTATCAAGTGGATAAAGTTGATTTAGTTAATCAATGCGTCTTTTTCTCAAAAAAATAACAATACAAAACTAACTTAGAGGTGAAAAAATGAACATTTATTTTGCAGGACCGATGTTTGCCAAAGCAGACTTACTTTATAATGAATACTTAGTTAAGAAAATTCGTGATTTGGATGATTCTATCAACGTTTATTTACCACAAGAAAACGGTGCGATCAATGACAAAAGAGCATATGCAGATAGTAAAATGATTGCACTAGCTGATACTGAAAGAGTTCTTGAAAGTAATTTACTTGTCGCTGTTTTAGATGGCATTACGATCGATGCTGGTGTGGCTTCTGAAATTGGTGTGGCTTACGCTAAAAATATTCCGATGATCGGTCTATATACAGATACTCGCCAACAAGGAGCGGATAATCAAAAAAAATTAGCAGCGCTAGGTGATACTGCTGAAAATCAATTCCATTATCTAAACTTGTATACAGTTGGATTGGTGAAATTGAATGGGTCAGTTGTTAGTGATGAGCAAGCCTTTTTAGATTTAATTAAAGAAACATTAAACAAATAAGCATATCGGAGGCTTTTATATGAAGTTAGAATTTGAGGATAAACAAGAAAAAAGTGCTTTTTATTTTTTACTTGCGTTTGGTTTTATCACATTGATCGTCAATATTGTTAAAACATTTGTAGTTCAACCAACAGAACAATATGTGTTATTGACGTTTGAAATGATTGCAGGAATCGCTGTGATCTTCGTACCATTTATTTTTACAAAATTTACTGGCTTGGTTTTTCCAAAAATGGTCCGACTTTATTATTGGTTTTTTATTTGGATCGCAGTTTTTCTGGGAACGGGTTTACGTTTAATTATTATTGTGCCGTTTTGGGATAAAATTCTTCATGCCGTCAGTCCAATTTTATTAGTCGCTGTGGGTTATGCGATTATTGGGTATTGTTTACGCGAATCAGATTTTTCTAAAATCAGTCCTTGGTTATTTATCATTATGGGCTTTGCGTTTGCTGGATTGTGCGGTGTTTTCTGGGAGTTCTGGGAATTCCTTTGTGATTCGCTTGGAAATATGAATTTACAACGTTATATGACGGAAGCAGGTCAACCTTATGTCGGTCGTGAGGCCTTGATGGATACAATGGGTGATTTGTTTACAAATACGATTGGTGCATTGATTTTAACCGTTTATAGTTTTACACAACGACATAAACCAGAATATTTTAAAGCGTATGCGTTTAGAAAAGTGGATAAATAAAAAAAGGGCAACTTTAGAATTATCTAAAGTTGCCCTTTCTCTATACTATTCTACTTCCAACTCAACTGAAATATTTCCTCTTGTTGCTTTTGAATAAGGACATACTTCATGAGCTTCCTTCACTAATTCTTCTGCTGTTTCACGATCAACATCATCGATTTTTACAGATAAAACAACCCCAACTTGAAAACCAGATTGTTCGTCACTAAATAATGACACAGTTGCTTTTACTGTGCTTTTTGATGTGATTTTTTGTTTCGCCATCACAAGTTCTAATGCGCTGTTAAAACAAGAGCTGTATGCAGCCGCAAATAGTTGTTCTGGATTTGTTTTATTTTCTTGGTGCGGACCAGGAGAGGTTACTTGATAACTAAATGATTTATCTGGTGAAAAAACTTCTCCCTCTCTTCCGCCTGTGTTAATAATTGTTGTTGAATAGATTTTTTTCATGATTCATTCCTCCACTTCTTATTATCATAGCTATATCGTGCAATTAAATTGTACACAATATTTCTGAAAATGTACATTAGTATGCTTCATAGTATTAAAAAACTCCAAAAAGCTTAGGTACATAAGTCCCCTTCTTTTTGAAGTTTAATTGTTACGTATTTCAATGGTTAATTCCATTAATTTGTTTGCTTAAAGAGTTGATTTGCTCAATCAAAGAAAAATAGTCTGTTTCATTAAACTCTAGCTGTGTCAAACAAGCTTCTACTTGATCATAAATCTCTGTCTCCAGCTGAATCGCCTTTTCAGAAAGTGAAATAATCACAATACGTTCATCTTCTGGTAATCTATCTCGATTAACATAGCCATTTTTTTCCATTCTTTTTAACATAGGTGTCAATGTTCCAGTATCAAGCGCAAGCTTTTCTCCGATATCAGAAATCCGCTGATCTGAATACTCCCACAATACGAGTAAAACCAAATATTGTGGATAGGTTAAATGAAATGGTTTCAGCGCTTTAGCGTACATTCTATTGAATTGCTTTGAGGCAGTTTGTAAGGAAAAACACAATTGCTCTTCTAATCGTCTCTTTTTTTTATTCACTAGATCCCTCTTTTAACTTGTTACTATAATAGTTAGATTCTACACAATATCGATTTTAAAATCAATTTTTAACGCTTATAAAAAAATGAGATAGTCTCCTAAAAGACTACCCCAATATGATCTTATTCTTCTATCGGTTCATTTTCAAAGACTAATTGATCATTCAACAAACTGATGGTTACTTTTGTTTTTGGTAATACTCGTCCTGAAACAATTTCTTTTGCTAATGGTGTTTCTACTTCCTTTGTAATGAAACGTTTCAATGGACGTGCTCCGTAAGCTGGATCATAACCACTTTCTGCAATCCACGTTTTGGCCTCATCAGAAATTACTAATTCAATTTCTTGATGTTCTAAACGTTTCGCTAATTGAGCGGTCATTTTACCAATGATGCCTTTGACATTATCTAAGCTTAGTGGTGTGAACAAAATCGTATCATCAATTCTGTTTAAGAATTCTGGTTTGAAATTACCTCGTAAAATCGTCATTACTTGCTCTTCTACTTCTTCTGGAATCGTGCCTTCAGGCGTTACACCTTCAAGCAATAATTGAGAACCGATATTGCTTGTCATGATCAAGACAGTGTTTTTAAAATCGACTACTCGTCCTTTAGAGTCAGTCAAGCGGCCATCATCTAATACTTGGAGTAAAATGTTGAACACATCTGGATGTGCCTTTTCAATTTCATCTAATAAAACGATCGTATATGGGTTACGGCGAACCGCTTCTGTTAATTGACCACCTTCCTCATAACCAATGTAGCCTGGAGGTGCTCCAACTAAACGAGACACACTGTGTTTTTCCATATACTCACTCATATCAATCCGAACCATGTGATTTTCTGAATCAAAAAGATCTTCCGCTAACGCTTTAGCAAGTTCTGTCTTACCTACACCTGTTGGTCCTAAGAATAAGAAGGAACCTAATGGGCGGTTGGGATCCTGCAAACCAGCACGCGAACGAATCACGGCATCACTTACAGCATCTACCGCTTCATCTTGACCAATGACACGTTTATGAAGAGTTTCGTTCAATTTCATTAATTTTTCACGTTCGCCTTCAACTAGTTTCGTTACAGGAATACCAGTTAAACGGCCAACCACTTGCGCAATTTCGTTTTCAGTCACAGCCTCTTGGACCATGCGGACATTGTCTTTCGCATTTTTAGCTTCAAGTTCTTTTAATTCTTCTTCTAATTGTGGAATCGTACCATGACGAAGAACAGCTGCTCTTTCTAGATCATAATTGTTTTCAGCATCTTCTAATTCATGTTTTGCTTTGTCGATTTCTCCACGTTTATTGCTGACAGCATTGACTTCTTCTTTTTCCGTTTCCCATTGCATCTTCATGGCATTGGCTTCTTCGCGAAGATCTGCTAATTCTTCTTGTAATGCATTCAAGCGTTTTTTGCTCGCATCATCCGATTCTTTTTTCAATGCTGCTTCTTCGATCTCTAATTGCATCAAACGACGTGTTACTTGGTCAAGTTCTGTCGGCATTGAATTCATTTCAACACGAATCGTCGCACTCGCTTCGTCGACTAAATCGATGGCTTTATCCGGTAAGAAACGATCTGTGATGTAACGATCTGATAAAGTTGCAGCAGCGACTAACGCATTATCATGGATATTAACGCTGTGATGAATTTCAAAACGTTCTTTTAAACCACGTAATATACTGATCGTATCTTCAACAGTTGGTTCTTTTACTAAAACTTTTTGGAAGCGACGTTCTAATGCTTTATCCTTTTCCATATATTGGCGATATTCATCTAAGGTAGTAGCACCAATTAAGTGTAATTCACCACGAGCCAACATGGGTTTTAATAAGTTACCGGCATCCATACTGCCTTCGGTTTTCCCTGCACCAACGATATTGTGAATTTCATCAATAAATAGGATGATACGGCCTTCACTTTTCTTCACTTCTTTTAGAACTGCTTTTAGACGTTCTTCAAATTCACCACGGAATTTAGCTCCAGCGATCAATGCACCCATATCTAATGAAAAGATTGTTTTGTCTTTTAAGTTTTCAGGTACAT
Source organism: Candidatus Enterococcus ikei (assembly GCF_017316105.1). Lineage (NCBI taxonomy): Bacteria > Bacillati > Bacillota > Bacilli > Lactobacillales > Enterococcaceae > Enterococcus > Candidatus Enterococcus ikei. Next base: position 192,116 of record NZ_JAFLWD010000009.1, on the reverse strand, counting down.
CTTTACGAACGATTCGTTGTGCTAAACCTTCGACGATAGCAGTTTTACCCACACCTGGTTCACCGATTAGCACAGGATTATTTTTTGTTTTACGAGATAGAATTCGAACAACATCACGAATCTCCTCATCACGTCCAATGATTGGATCTTGATTACCACTTTTTACTTGTTGGACTAAGTCTACCCCATATTTTTCTAATGCTTTATATTGTTCTTCCTGATTTTGAGAAGTCACACGATCTCCCCCTCTCATGTCTTCAATGTTTTTACGTAGTTCTTTTTCGGTGATTCTCTGACTTGTTAAATATTTAGTTAATCGATAATTTTTCAATTTCATCAACGCTAAAATCACAATTTCAGTTGCTAGAAACTCATCTTGAAATGATTCTCTAAGCTTGTCTGCTTCACCTAATAAGTTAAACAGATTTTGGCTCATGCTTTGACCATATTGAATATTGCTTCCTTGAATACTTGGATATTCGTCGATTGCCTTATCGATTTCACGTTCAAAAGCTTCGACATCAACCCCTGCATCTGTATAAAAATTACGACCAAAATGATTCGGCTGCAAAAAAATCTTCCATAAATGAGCAATATCGATTTCCTGATGATGACGAGTAACGGCTACCTGTTGCGCCTCTGCAATTGACTCTTGTAATGTCGTTGTCATTTTCTCGATGTTCATAGAAATACCTCCTAAATTTAAAAGCGTAGTGGGCTCGTCAAGCTTCGACTGAAAAACAGGAAATATGAATGAGGTGCTTTTTGCCTCAGACATAATTTATCTTTTTTCCGAGAAGCTAGCCCGCTTAGCTAGATAATGTTAAAAGCGTAGTGGGCTCCAGCTTCGACTGAAAAATTCTAGCCCATAGCTCTCTACTATATAAATAGTATCGTTAATTTTTCAAAAAGACAGTAGGTCTTTTGTATTATTTTTTCAAGGACTAAAGTCTGATTAACTTTGACCTTATAAAGCAATTATACCCCGTTGGTCAGTAAAGGTCAAACAAAAACCACTTCTTTTTGACCAAGAAACTCTAACTATTTTCATGATACAACTTATATTTTTTTTCGCAAATATTATTAACGCTTTAACACTAAAAAACGGAGAGGAATATTCCTCTCCGTTTTTTATCCAGGTAATGAATCTACCTAGTTAGAACACCGAAATTTTTTATATTTTTTCAACTTTTATTACTGAATTTCCAGCTACTTGAGGTGGAATCGACATAGTCATTGCAGGTAATCCAACCAAAGTAAATTGAATTTTATCTCCTGTTTTCAAATCTGCCTCAGTGATTCCATCCGCCAATTGTTCATTTGAAACATTCAAAATAACACCATCATTTTTCATCATTCCAACTATTTCCTCAGGATCTTCAACAGCTTCAACTTGGTTCAAAACCAAACGAGTTGATTGATCAACTGTCTCATTTTTTTTAGCATCTTCAGCTAAAATTGCTGTAAAAATCGATGTTTCTTTTTGCTTATTTTCATTGTTTGAGGTCGTTTCATTGGTTTGATCTTTTTTGCTACTCATTGACGTTTCCGCACTTCCTTTTGATGACTCTTTTTTATTTTCTGTACAGGCTCCTAAAGAAATGACTGTAAAAATCGTTAATAGCGTTATCACAACTTTTTTCATAAATATGCCCTCCTCCAATTCTTACACTTTATTATAAGTTATATAAACAAACCTCGTCCAATTATACTATTGCAACGTTGATCGTATGGATAATTTAAAAAACTGCCTAGTATTTAGACAGCTTAACCATTTCTTCGATCATTTCCAGACATAGTGATTTCTTTTGCTAAATAGCGAATACGTTCCATAATTCGGCGAGCTTTTAGTGGTTCTTGTTCCCCTCGTTGAGTCACAGATAAATGCTTCTCTAACTCTTTCATGTCAAGATTTGATGAAAAGAACGTCACCAGTTGTTCTTGCATACGATATTGTAAAATCACACTTAACACATCATCACGAATCCATGAGGTCATCGACTCAGCACCTAAATCATCAATCATCAACACTGGCGATTTTTTAACAGCATCTAGCTTTTCACCAACTAAATCTTTAGCAATAGCCTGCTTCATTTCGACGGTGAAAGTCGGAAAATGAACAATTGTTGTCACAAATCCGCGTTCTGCTAAGTTATTAGCAATAGCTCCCAACAAGAAAGATTTACCAACGCCAAAGGTTCCTTTCAGATAAAGACCTTTATGGAATTCTTTCGGTTTTTGAGAGTATTCTTTAATAAATTTCATTGCACTAGCAAACGCCTCTTCACGTCCATCAGAGCTTAAGTCAAATTTATTTAAACGAGCTTCACGTACATCTTTTGGCATGTCCATTGCTTTAACACGTTTACGAATTTCATCCTCACGCTGTTTAGCGATCAAAGCTTCAGTCGGAACATAGGTGACATCAATATAATGGAAGTTTAAAGCTAATTTTGGTTCATAACCAGGTGCGATCATGTTTGGATCATTCAATTGATATTTTCTTTTTTCTTGAACAAATTCATATAATTTTGAATAGCTTTTTCGGATGTCTTCATCGGTTAATCGATCACGATTATCTTCAATAAATTTTTGAACATCTGTATCTTTCATAACAACTTCAACTAGTTCATTATATCGCTCGTTCATATCTCTTTTTTGAATGATTTTTGACATTTCTTTTCCTACATCTTCCATTATTAATCACCTTCTTCATTTAATAATTCCTGAAGTTCTCTTTCCAATTCAGCCTGTCTTTCTGGCGAAAGTTTCTTTTCTTCAATCGGATTATTCACCCAATCCGGCAACGTCTCTTGGCGAATCGGACGATTATTTTGACCGTAACGTTGTCTTGTTCGACTCTGTTCTTTACTTTTTTTGGCAATTTCTCGTACATGCTCAATTGCTTTTTCTGGCGAAAAAATGCCGTTTTGCGCCCATTCATTGGCTATTCGATTCACATAATCGGCCTTTAGCGTTGGTTGTTTTTGAATATTATACACATAATTAACCAAAACATTGATTACGCTGTTTGGCAATCCTGACTTACTGACTAAGTATTTAACTAAAGAACGCTCCTGCGGTGTCGTATAACCGCCTCGTTCATTTTTCAACGCTTCTAAATAATTTAACGGAAAATTTTTCTCACTATCCATAATCATTTGGATATCTTGGATCGAAAAACCATTCATTTTTAATGAATTATAGCGATAGGTTTGCTGATCCTCAGAAGATAGCTCCACTTCATTATTTTGTTGAACGTCACTTTGCTTTTGTTTTTTATTAGGATCGTAGGTTCTATAGACTGTCCGCTCAAAGTCTTTGACATCGATCTTGCTCGTATAATAATCAAAAGACTTTGAGCAAAAATCAATCATATCCAGCTCAGTAATTCCAAATAAATTATGAAAAACAAATACTTCTTCTTTAAATCCATCACTATTATCTGGAAGTTTGATTCCCAACTTCTCTATGCCTTGAACAAAGTACGACCAATCGAAACTTTCATTGACTGCACTTAATTTTTGCGCAGGTCTTGGTTCTTGGAAAGCTTGCTCCATTTGGCTTAACTGTTTACTTTGAGAAACAACTTGCTCTTCTTTGAATAAATAAGCATCTTTAAATCCAACTGAAACTTCTTCAAAACCTGTTAAATTCAAAATTTTTGGTTTAAAATGATCGAATAATTTATCTAGCTTCCTTTGACCGACACTATTCAGTAGTGTCAATGACAATACTTCATCTTTAAAAAAACGTTCAGCTGTTTCAGGATGATTCAATCGATATAAGAAATGCACACCTAGCTCAGAATCGTTTTTTGCAAAGGTAGATAATAAACCAATACCCTCTAATTTCTTTCGCGCTGCTTCAATTTGTTTCGTACTCATATCCATCATCGTAATCAAATCAGCGTGAAAAAGTGACTCACTAACGCCAGTTCCTTCAACTTCTGATAAAAGTGTTAAATACAGACTAAACGCTTGTGCACCAATAATTGGCTGATATAAAAGGGTCAAAATCGTTTGTTCTTGATCCGATAAGGGGTAAGCAATTGCTGCTTGAAAAATACTTTTAGGATGGACTTCTCTCCAATTGTCTTTCAAGAAAAGACCTCCTTATTCATTGGTTGTATCATTGTTTGGAGATTTTGCTTTATCTACGATTCCTTGAAGTTCTTTTAGGAACACACTCATATCTTTAAATTGACGATAGACACTAGCAAATCGAATATAAGCAATTTCATCCAAATTAACTAAATCTTCCATCACGTATTCTCCAACTAAGGTTGTCGAAACTTCATTTTCACCTAGACTACGGACACGATTTTCAACATTATCGACGATTTGTTCCATCTGTTCCATAGAAACTGGACGTTTCTCAGCAGAGCGGATCAATCCGCGTAAAACTTTCTCTCTATTAAATTCTTCTCGGTCACCATTTTTCTTGATAACAAGCAAAGGTGCCGCTTCGATCCGTTCAAAAGTAGTAAAACGGTAATTGCAATTTTCACATTCTCTCCGACGACGAATCGCGCGACCATCATCCGCTTGACGGCTATCGATTACCCGAGAATTATTATGATGACATCTTGGACAACGCATAGTGTTCACCTCGTTTTATCTTGTAATATCTATTTTTTTAGTTTACTACCTATTATTATAACATGAAATGCCTAAGAAACCATCCATCTGAGATGACTTCCTAAAGAATTTATTTAGCATTTAATTTGATAAACTAGACTAGTTAGAAACATATAAATAATAAAAAGAAGAAAGATACTAACGCACCTTCCCTCTTTTACTTTTAACGAGTTGACCACCCTGTTTTAAAGATCGTCAACAAGGAATAGAATCGAATTCCTAATAATAAAACCGAATAAACAAATGAATAGACAAATGTAATTAAATAATTTTTTAAACTTCTCTTCGTATAAAAAATGTTTGATAAATACCCTACTAAGATAAAATAGATCACCGCTACAGAAGTTACTTCAACACCTAGACCAAGCTTGTGTTGCCAAAGTAACGTGATAGTCACTATAAAATTATATAACCACAAATACGTTTCTAGTACTTGCCAAACCATGGAAAGCGGTCGGATAAAGCAGTATCTAAACGAAAATAAGGTCATGATCAATGCTGATTTTGTCCAACGTACTTGCTGTTTAAAAAACTTTCTTAGTGTATTCGGCACATCTGTATAACAAACGGCCGTTGATTGATACACCGTTTTATACCGTCGTTCTAAGGAAATGTCCGTTAATAAACGATCATCTCCTGCAGAACACGGAATTCCCAAAAAGGTTTCCTTTCTAAAGGTTCTCATATTTCGTTTTACAAAATTAGCGCGATGCATGCTTAAAGCTCCTGAGCAAACAATTACATTTCCTGTTTTAGATTGTGACGCGCGACCAATTTGAAATGAATTGGAATATATGATGTCTTGTAATCTAGTCCAAAAACTATCCGTTAAATTTCGAACTTCGATTTTCCCAACAACAGATCCAACTTTTGCATTGCTAAATGGTCGAATCATTTCCTCTAATGTATTTTCAGTAATCTCTCCATCTGAATCAACTAAAAGAAATAAATCACCTGTGGCTTGTATAAAACCAACTTCCTGTGCTTTCTTTTTCCCACTGTTTTTGTCTAAACGTAAGCTAGTCAATTTCACATTTTTATTGGCAAAATGAACACCATCCAGTTCATCTATTTTCAGATTTTTAACAGCTAAATAGGCTTCTTCACTATCGCTACCATCATCAATAAAGATAATTTCGTGAATTGGATATGTTTGTTTCAACAAGGTCATAACTGCCTTTACAACAGATTGTTCATCTTCATTAAAACTAGGAATAATAACTGAAACTTTAAAATTCTTCACCTGTCTTATACTAGGAGTATACATTAACGCTAAACTTAATTTTGTCACTAAATAAACAAAATTAACAGAATACAAAACCATTACTAACTGATAGTTACTGTTAGATGTGTTTATTCTCAGTAAATAAATTAAATAGAGGAAAAACAAAAACAACACGATGTAAATTAGCTTTTCTCCATAAATTTTTAATCTAATCATCTTTATACCAAAGTCAAATCGTAAAACAATTGACTATTTTCGACAAGTTCCGCCTTATTCTTCTCGTAAATATTATGCCCAACTGCATAAATGACTAAATCAAAATCTTTCAACTGACAATAATCCCCTTCTAAACTCATTACACTATTTTCGTTTAAAGTAACATTTGAGACAATTACATCATCAAAGGACACAATATTTGTATTCAATTCTTCTAATTTTTTTATCAAAGAAATAACTGAAGACATTCTAGTGTCTGCAACGTTTTTCTTATACGTTATCCCTAAAATCGCAATGTTCATTTCATCTAGGCTTTTATCACTCTTTTTTTCGGCATAAGCAATAATTTTATTTAAATAATAATCTAGCATTGAATCATTGATTTTACCTGCTGTTTGAATCAAAGGTGTCTCTATTCCTCGGGATTCCATCAGCCAGGTTAAGTAGTAAGGATCAACTGGAATGCAGTGACCACCAATACCAAGATTAGGCGTGAATTTCATAAAGCCAAAAGGTTTCGTATCGGCTGCTTTTAGCACTTCACTCACTTCAATAGATAGATTATCCGAAATTTTTTGCAGTTCATCCGCTAACGCAATATTGACTAAGCGAAATGTATTTTCGTATATTTTAGCTAATTCCGCCGTTTTCAAGTTAGATGCAGGATAGACATGAGAACCAAAAAATTCACAGGCTTTTATTAAACAATTCTCTGAAAATCCTCCAACGATTCTTGGAATTTTTGCACTGAAAGATTGCTCATTACCTGGATCAATCCTTTCTGGTGAATAAGCGATATATAAATCGCTCCCAACCTGATAACCTAGTTTTGAAAAGACCTCAACAAGATACTCCTCTGTCGTTCCAGGATAAGTAGTACTTTCCAGCACGACCAATGATCCTTTTTTTACTTTTTCTTTGATTAAATCAACAGCAGCTTTAATGTAACCTAAATTTGGCACTTTGTTTTTATCGATTGGCGTTGGCACATCGATAATGTATACATCTTTTCCTTTAATCATTTGCTCATCTGACGTAAATGAAACGCCATTTTTCAATAATTCTTCAATTGTTTTATCTTCCACAGTATCAATGTAACTAATTCCTTGATTTAATAGATTGATTTTCTTTTCATCAATATCAAATCCAACAACTTTGTGACCATTCTCCATATGATTAATCACACTTGGTAAGCCAACATAACCTAAACCAATTACAACAACATTTTTTCCCATTTCCATCGCCATCTTTCGTTATCCTTTGTGACCAAAAGATAACATAAAGACACGTCTCTGTCTATGTATCTATAAAAAATATTGTTATTTTAAAATAAATATATAAATAAAAAATGATATAAAAACAGAAAATTAAAACAGCCGAAATAAACAAAAAAGGCGAAGATATGTTCTACATCTCACCTTATATATACTATTAAATTTTAATCACTAAAATTATAACGAAACAAACATAAATAATCTTAGTTATTTATATAAAAAATATTTTCAAAAACCCATTTTTTCACTATTTTCTCTGTTTCTTGGAAGTTCCCCTGGTTATCAAACACAATGTCTGCTAATTTTTTCTTTTCCTCAATTGACATTTGACTTTCAATTCGATCCAAAGCTGCTTTTTCGTCCAGATTATCACGTTTCATTAAACGAAGTAACTGGACTTTTTCTGGAATATAAACAACTGCTACTTGATCAACGAATTTGTCATAACCACCTTCATAAAGTAACGGTATGTCCACTATCACTAAAGATGCCTTATCTTTTTTATCTTCAATTTCTTTTAAAATCGCTTTTTTTATAAATGGAGATAGTGTTTTATTGAGTAATTGTCTCTTCTCTTCGTTTGAGAAAATGAGTTGTCCTAATTGTTTTCTATTCAACGAACCATCCACATTTAAAATATCTGACCCAAAAGCTGAAATGAGTTCGGCCAAGCCTGGAGTGCCAGGTTCAACGACTTCTCTAGCAATGATATCTGCATCGACAATTGGAAATCCTAAACTTTTAAATACAGCGACAACAGTACTTTTCCCTGTAGCAATCCCTCCGGTTAAACCTAATACCATTCCCATGAATCAATTCCTCGCTTTCAAGGTTTGACACTTAGGACAAAAATGAGTACCACGCTGAGCCACCTTGATTTTCTTAATCGATGTAGCACATCTAGGACAAGGTTTTTCTGTTTGCCCATAGACATTTAGCGAAATTTGGAAAGTTCCCGCCTCTCCTAAAGCATTTAGATAACTACGAATCGTTGTTCCGCCTGCTTCAACGGCTCGTCCTAAGACGTCAATAATGGCATAATATAGTGCTTCGACTTCCTTAGGTTTTAAAGTATCAGCTGGCTGTTCTGGATGAATTTTCGCTTCCCATAACGCTTCATCTACATAAATATTACCTAGACCTGTTACTAAACGTTGATCTAATAACAACGGTTTGATCGCTTTATGATGCTTTTTTAGTCCGTTACGAAATTCAGGTAATTTAAATTCAGAAGGAAGTGGTTCTGGTCCTAATGCTAAAATCCCTTTATAATTTTGCCCTTGATCTTTTTCTACTAAAACCATCCGACCAAACTTACGAACATCTAGATAGCGCAGTTCACTCCCGTCAGTAAACGTAAAAATGACATGTGTATGTTTAGTTCTCTCATCTTCTGGATCATGTATTTCATACTTGCCTTCCATTCTTAAATGGGAAATCATATCATAATCAGTCAATTTAAAAATCAAAAATTTTCCACGTCGTTCCATTTTTTTTATGGTTTGACCAACTAACTGTAGAGCAAAAATTTCTGATTCTGGTGCTTCAATGATTCTAGGCCATAAGACCTCAACTTCTTCGATTGTTTTCCCGACAACTAATTTTTCTAAGCCTTTTCTGACTGTTTCTACTTCTGGTAATTCAGGCAACTTCCTCACTCCTTCGCTAAAAAAAGATTGCTTAAATGAGGTTGGGATATAACTCTACGAGTCACAGCCCAACCTCACTTTTTAAATCAGTCTCTTTCGAATATTTGTCTAACTATTTTGCTTCATACCAAGTTTTGCCCCAACTACTATCAGTAATCAATGGCACATGTAAAGCAACAGCATTTTCCATAACATCTTTAACTAACGCATTCAGTTTATCTAATTCCGATTCTGGCGCTTCAAAAACAAGCTCATCATGAACTTGAAGCAACATTGTCGCCTGCATATTCTCTTCTTTCAAGCGTTGAGCCATATTGATCATCGCAATTTTCAAAATATCTGCAGCACTTCCTTGAATCGGCGTATTAATCGCCGTCCGCTCTGCAAATGATCGTAAATTGAAATTGCGTGAATTGATATCTGGTAAGTAACGACGGCGATTATAAAGCGTTTCAACAAAGCCTTTGTCCTTCGCATCACGTACGATATCTTCCATATATTTTTTAACACCTGGATATTTTTCAAAGTAAGTATCAATATATTCTTGAGCCTGTTTTCTCGTGATTCCAAGGTTCTGAGACAAACCATAATCGCTGATTCCATAAACAATCCCAAAGTTTACAGCTTTTGCTTGACGACGCATATTAGGTGTAACATCTTCTGGTTTTTCAATACCAAATACACGCATGGCTGTACTTGAGTGAATATCCTGTCCTTCAATAAAAGCTTCTTTTAAATGCTGATCATCTGAAATGTGAGCAAGTACACGCAATTCAATTTGAGAATAATCTGATGAAAAAATTAGCCAATTCTTTTCTCTAGGAACAAATGCTTGTCGGATTTTCCGTCCTTCATCTAAGCGGATTGGAATATTTTGCAAGTTAGGATCAATAGAGCTTAACCGACCAGTTTGTGTTAACGTTTGAACATAGCGCGTATGGATTTTATCATCTGGCTGAATGACTTTTAATAAGCCTTCAACATAGGTTGATTGAATCTTGGCGATTTGACGGTACACTAAAATATCTTCCACAATCGGTGCTTGTTCTTTCAATTGCTCTAATACATCTACTGCCGTTGAGTAACCTGTCTTCGTTTTTTTAACGACAGGCAAGCCCATTTTCTCAAATAAAATCACACCTAATTGTTTTGGCGAATTTAAATTAAACTCTTCTCCAGCTTCCGCATAGATTTTTTGTTCAATGTCACGCAGACGATCTGAAAATTCGATGCGCATTTCTTTCAAGCGATTGGCATCTACACGAATTCCAGTAATTTCCATATCTCCTAAGATTTTAGAAAGAGGCAGTTCCATTTTATAAAATAGATCAGCTTGGTTCTTTTCAGCTAATTCTGTATCTAATTTTTCAGAAAGAAAATGAATTGCATTGATTTTCCGAGCCAAGTGACTGAAAAATGCTTCATCATCTTCTGGCAATCCTTTTTTGGCCCCTTTACCATAAACAGTCTCATCAGAGTGGATATCTGTGTAGCCATAATGTTGTGCTACGCCTTCAATATCTGCATTATTATCATTGGTATCTAATAAGTATGCTGCTAATAATACATCGAAAGTGATTCCTTGGGTTTTCCCAACATAACGATTAAGCGAGACGTAAGTACGTTTGGCGTCATAAACAGTTTTCTTATATTTATCTGACATCAACCAGTCAATAAAAGGTTGGCTTTCAAACAGTTCCAAACTATTGGTCGCATATATTTTTTTCTTTGTTCCCCATGCAACGCCTACAATCGGAGCTGTATGGTAATTGTCTTCCAACATTTCAACGTACAAGGCCATATCATCCGTAAACATTTCCTTCGTGAATGTATCTACTACATCAAAATGAACATCATCTAGCTTAACTGTCTCTTCTTCAACATTTAATTTGCTCAGCATTTGCTTGAATTCCATTTCTTTATAGAAAGGGATCAATTTTTCTAAGTCTTTTCCTTCATATTTTAGTTCATCGATATTGATTTCAACTGGAGAATCAACATTGATCGTTGCTAAACGCTTAGACATAAACGCTTGTTCTTTATCGTTGATCAGATTCTCTTTCATTTTGCTTTGCTTCATTTTGTCGATGTTTTCATAAACACCTTCAACAGAACCGTATTCTTTCAACAACTTAATGGCAGTCTTTTCGCCAATTTTAGTTACACCTGGAATATTATCTGACGTATCTCCAGCTAGACCTTTCATATCAATGATTTGATTTGGTGTTAATCCATCGTATTTTTCAGCGACATGTTCTGGGGTATATGATTCTAGATCACTAACACCTTTGATCGTAATATCGACTTTTACTGACTCAGTTGCTAATTGTGTTAAATCTCGGTCTCCAGACAACACAACAACATCAAATTGGTCTTTAGGAACTTTAGTCGCAAGTGTCCCGATAATATCATCCGCTTCATAATTATCTAATTCATAGTACTTTACACCTAAACCAGTTAACAATTCACGAATATAAGGCATCTGTTCTTTGAATTCGCCAGGCGTTTTTGAACGCCCCGCTTTGTATTCTGGGTAAAATTCAGTTCTAAAGGTGGTCTTGCCAGCATCAAAAGCCACTAAAACATGGGTTGGATTTTCCTTTGTCATGATATTTTCAAACATATTGTTAAATGCATAAACTGCATTCGTATGTAACCCATTTTTATTTTTAAAGCGCTCTAAAGAATTGTGTAAAGCAAAAAACGCTCGGAATGCCACACTGTTCCCATCAACTAATAATAACTTATTTTTTGTCATTCTTTTTTCCCCTCATCTTCCGCAAACTGGTTTCCTATCCATTTTAACAAAAATCCGCAAACTTTGCAGTAGGAAGGAACTAAAGTTCGCAAAAATACGTTTTTAGCAAAAGGAAAACCCGCTCTGCACACTCAGAGCGGGTTCATTAGGAGTTCACACAAATGAAATTAATAGATTGTAGCTTTGTCTTTTTTCTATGTCTTTATATTACAATGGAATTGTGAATATTTTATGAATGAAAAATTTCTAAAATGTAACTTTTTTTAATCAAACATATTTAAGTTTTCAATTAGCCAAATGCAATTCTAGTGCAATTGATTAGTAAATCAAGGTAATATATTACCTGCCGCACGATAAATTTCATACCATTCTTCTCTACTCAAAACAATATCAGCTGCTTTAGAGATTTCTTTGATTCGATTGATATTCATTGTCCCAGCAATTACTTGCATATTTGCTGGATGTCTTAAAATCCATGCAGTCGCTAATCCTGTTGACGTGCAATTATGGCTCTCAGCTATTCTATCCAGAGTTTCATTTAATTCAGGGAATTTTTCGTTACCGATAAACACACCTTCAAAAAAACCATATTGATAAGGTGACCATGCTTGGATCGTCATTTCGTTCAAGCGTGAATAATCTAAAATGCTGCCATCATGATCAATGCTTGGTTCATCTGTCATATTCACATGGATACCTTGGTCAATCATTCCAGTATGTTTGATACCAAATTGCAATTGATTTGCTACTAGTGGTTGTTTGATTGTTTTTTTCAACAACTCGATTTGCATTGGCTTTTGATTACTAACGCCAAAATATTTCACTTTTCCTTGTGATTCCAGTTGATCAAAAGCTGCCGCTACTTCTTCTGGTTCAACTAATGTATCTGGTCGATGAAGCAAGAGCGCATCTACATAATCCACACCTAATCGTTTTAAACTTCCTTCAACAGATGATACGATATGCTCTTTTGAAAAATCAAACATTCCTTTGCGAATCCCACATTTTGTCTGGATAATAATGTCTTCTCTTTTGATCGATGTTTCTTTTAACGCGTTACCGAAGATTGTTTCACACTCACCACCGCCATAAATGTCTGCATGATCAAAAAAATCAATTCCGTGATCATAAGCTGTTTCAATAACTTCTGCAGGATTCTCAGCTCCATTCATTCTCATACATCCAAGAATAACAGATGCTGCTTGTAAATCACTTGTTCCAAATTGAATCTTCTTCAATAAAAAAACCTCCTAAAATTGTATTCACTATTTTATTCTAACACATTTAAATGAAAGGGCTTCATTATCTGATTCTTTTTAATATTTTCTCAATCTTGAAGAATATTTTGTCAGAAAAATTGGGCTCAATAAGCAGAACTGGTTGGGTATACTTTTGATCTAACGCTTGATGAACAACTGTAGTAATAATTATATCCGCATATAAAATGGATTTTGTTGTTCGAGCATAAACAACTGCAAGATTAAACTTCTTGTCGAAAAACTTGGCTATCCTTTCACCAAGCTCTCTTTCTTTTTCAAGTGAAAAGTCTGTCATTAAACAAATAAAGATTTTTTTCTCATTATACGTTGGTGAAATAAGCGTGCTTAAAATCATAAAGTAGCGATATAAAATAGCATCTTTCGGTATTCGTTGATAGCTCGCTCTTTCTTTGCTTAATACAGCTATACAATCATCGAGTTTGCCCATAAAATTTGGAAAATTATCTTGCAGAATTGTAACAGCTTGGTTTCGCTCAAATGAAAAATTTGAAATCAATTCATAGTACAAATGAAATCCTAAAAATGCTACAACGGTTTCTTTTGAATGACTGATTTTCTTCTCCCAAAACTCTTGCCTTAATTTAGTTGTCGTCACCAAGGTGCTCGTATAGGAAGTCGTTTTCTTTATAAAATGCTCCTCGATAAGATAGGCTTGCATACTTGAACCAAAATATGGCAAAAAACGTGCCTGAACAATTAAATAGAGATAGGATAATTCCTCTAAATTTATAGAGTCTTCATAGATTACAACAGTCTCAATAAACTTAGAAAAAATGGCACTATTTTTGATATATTGCGTCCACTCCATCTTTATCCTCATTCTTCTACCTCTTCGATATCGCCAAATCGCTATTTGTACCATTCTAAAAATGGACTCTTTTTGTAATTCATTAATTTGCATTTGAAAATAAAGAATTAGTTGATCTGTAAGTTGTTGGCCCGTCTCCTTTTCTTGCAATAAAAAGTCATTTTCCGTTCCTTGATACACAAACCAATAAAAATGTAGGATTAATTCGCGAATCTGCTCTTCCTCACCATCCAATTGATATGTTCCACGTGTTAGAGAAATATCGAATTTTTTTAAATATTCGTTGATCCTTTTTAATCGTCGTCTTAAACTAGATTCACTAATTAACAAGTTATCAGCCAGTTGTTTTGTCTCAAGTTTTCCTTCTTCAATAATTTTTTTCAGAAAAATAACTTCAGGTAAATCTCGTAAATATCGAACTAGAAAAAGTTCCAAATATAAATCGTTGGTCCTTTTTAAATAGAATTGATTGCTTGGTCGACTGCAAATCATTATTCGATCAGCTAACTGATAATCTTCAAACCGTTTTTGCAATTTTTTCATATACCTTAAAATCGTTTTTGGATTGATTCCTAATTCACTTGAAAGTTTCTTTAATGACATATTGTTGTCAGCTGATTTCAACAATTTAAAAAGTTCAAGCAATCGACTTGATTCAAAATCAAAAAGTTCTTTGTATTCCATGGTAACCTCCACTTTAAAAAATGAACACTCATTATATCAGTCAATTTTTAGCTTGTTACTTAAAAATAGATATAAAAAAAAGTAATGACTATGCATAAAAAAGATACGCCATATTCATTACTTTTCGTTTTTTTAATTGTGGATGCGTAATGTCATAGCATTGGCTGCAACGATTACAGTACTCAAAGACATCAAAATTGCTCCAAAAGCTGGATTTAGTAAAATTCCCCAAGGAGCTAAAATACCTGCTGCAAGAGGGATGGCAATGATATTGTAGCCCGCTCCCCACCAAAGATTTTGAATCATTTTGCGTCGTGTTTGTTTAGATAAATCTAGGAATCGTAAAATATCTTTTGGATCGCTATCCGTTAGAACCACATCCGCTGAATCAATAGCAACGTCTGTGCCAGCACCAATCGCAACACCGATTGTTGCTCTGACTAAACTAGGTGCATCATTGATTCCATCGCCAACCATCATAACTTTTTTGCTTTCAGCGATATAGGATTGAACGATATTTTCTTTATCTTCAGGTAATAACTCTCCATGAAATTCATCAATTCCTAAATAATGTGCGACTGATTCTGCCGCTACTTTATTATCACCCGTCAACATTACAGGAATGATTCCTTGGTTTTTTAAATCAATAATAAATTGTTTCGCTTCTGGCTTCACTATATCACCTAAAGCAATCATAGCAACTAGCTCATTATTAACGATTAAGTAACTCAAAGTGTTCCCTTGTTCTTGATATCTTTCTTTTATCGATGGATCAAATGAAAATTTTAAACGCGTCACTTCTTTCTCGTTGACGATCTTAACCGTTTCTCTATTGACTTTCCCGATGAGCCCGATACCTGAAATACTTTGTAGATTTTCTACTTTATATGGAGAAATATGTTTCTCTTTTAAATAATTCATAATACCAATTGCTAAAGGATGATTGGCATTGTTTTCCAAGGCACCAATAACTTTTAATGCTTCGTCTATCGTTTTGTTGGAGGTAAGCATTTCAATTCCTGTTACTGTAAATTTCCCTTCAGTCAGTGTCCCTGTTTTGTCCAGCATAACAAATTGAATATCATTCCCTTCTTCCAAGGCATTACGATTTTTCAGTAATAAGCCATGCTTGGCCGCAATTGAAGTAGAACGAGCGACGACTAAAGGAATTGCCAAACCCAATGCATGAGGACAAGCAATAATAAAGACTGTGACCATTCGTTCAAATGCACTACTCAAGTCTTTTGTTATGATCAACCAAACAATAAAGGCTAATAGTCCTGCACCAAGCGCCACATAAAATAACCATTTCGCAACTCGATCAGACATTGATTCCAATGATGATTTTTCAGACTGCGCTTTTTTCACCATGTCCATGACTTTTGATAGATAGCCAGTTTCTCCCGTACCGGTCACTGTTATTTCAATCGTTCCGCTGCCATTGACCGAACCGCCAATCACTTTATCATTCTCATTTTTAGTAATCGCTTTTGATTCACCTGTAACCATCGATTCATCCACTGAAGTTGTCCCTTTAAGAATCACACCATCAGCAGGAATCTTATCTCCTGCACGAACGATTAAATGATCCTCTTTTTTCACTTGTTGTAAAGCTACCTCTTCTTCACTACCATCTTTGCTCAATCTTTTGACTTTATCGGGTAAAAGCTCAGCCATTTTTTGCAAAGCATCACTTGCATTCGAGATGGCATTCATTTCAATCCAATGTCCTAACAACATAATAACGATCAACGTTGCCAGCTCCCAGAAAAAATCCATCACATGATTTTCTGGCATCAATTTATTCATGATAAATGCATATAAACTGTAAAAAAATGAGACTGAAATACCCAACGCAATCAAGGTCATCATCGCTGGTTGTTTTTTAGCAAGCTCAGTCTTAGCTCCTTTTAAAAAAGGATCTCCACCATAAAAGAATAAAATAGAAGCTAAAATCAATACCAGCCAATCCGAGCCTGGAAAAGTAAATTGAAATGGCAAATCAACACCCATCATAGGTGAAAGAAAAATAATTGGTACCGCTAAAAAAAGAGAAAGCCAAAATTTTTGTTTAAAATTCCCCATATGCATGGAATGATCCATACCAGACATTTGTTTGTGATCATGACCAGCCATTTGATCATGATCATTATTACCTGCTTTGAGTGATGGATATTCTGGCTTATCTTCATCATTATTCATTCTAATTCCTTCTTTCTTTATTTAGTATTCTTTTGTCTACTAATTATTTTTGAACGATCCATACATAAGAAATGACTACCACATCAAAAGCATAGCACAACCTATCTTTAGGCAAAAATAAAATCTCTTTTTTCACATATACAAATAATTTATGCGTATCTTAATAACAAGAAGCTACTTCAATGCCATGTGTAACTTTTTAATACCCAAAACACATACGCTTTTTTTTCTTTGATTTTTTTATACCTTCTAATACAAGAGTCTTTCAAATATCTACGCATATTTTTCTCAGATTCTTGTTTTATTTCAACATACATTTGTTTAATTGCTTTACGGTTTGCTTTATATTTTTTTCGATTACCACCTGTAAATCCATAAAAAATGTCAATACCTTCGGACTTTTTAGTCACAGGTGAATGGAGAAACAATTCATTTTGAGCTTTTTTTAATTTTTTCAGCATGTCTTCCGTAATATCTTTATCAAAATTTTGTTTGATAATTATTTTACAAAGGCGTGTGTATTCAATTTTAGCAATATGATTATAGACGTGACTAGCATAATCCAACCCCTTATATAAGATATTTGCACTAAACGACATGTTTACTAATAATTTGTACTGCTGAACACAGCTCTCCTCATTTTTTTGTTTGTTTTCATGGTTAGGAATCTGTTTGTTCAACTTTTCTAAAAATTGATATAAAACCTGGTTTTTTTGCTCCTCAACTCTAGCTATTTTTTTCATCTGATGCACTCCTTTTTGATAATGGATATTTTTCGGTATTTTCTATTTACAACAACAACCACTAAGAAAACCAAATTATACTTAACTTATAAGTCAATATATATTAAAAATATAAAAGTGGAAATCAAACGCATGATTATTGTCCCAAAACAACCTGTATTCTTATTTCCAAAGAAAAAAACCAAACAATTGAATATATTTCGGTATAAAAACTATATCATTCAAAAGAAGATAATACAAGAATAAAATGAAAAAAAAACGGTACACGTTTTACTGGAAAAGTGATATAGTAGAAGAAAGAGTTTTTAGGAGGTAATATTTTGGAAATAGATTTAATCTCAGCTGGAAAAAGAATTAAAGAAATCCGGCAGCAGCACAAATATTCAATGGCACTTTTTTCAAAACTAGTTGGCAATTCCAGTGCCAGTACAGTAAATAATTGGGAAAAAGGAAATAATCTGCCCAAACCAGACCGCTTAGAAAAACTCGCTATTCTCGGCAATACAACTGCTGATTGGATTCGTTATGGAGAATTTGAAGAATATGTTGCACGCTTATTATCTGAGGCAAACTTAAGAAAAAACCTTACTGATGATCAGTTTCAACAATTACTTCAAGAGTTAAAAAAACGTAAATTCACTTACACTCAAGATTTAAACATCTTAACTACAGCAAACGAGTTATTTCCTGATTTATTTGAAACAAGTTATCAAATGGCACTATCTAGCGAAAATAACGTGCTTATTTCCGAAGACTCAACAACTTACAGAATCGAACAAAATGACCGTTACAGAACTGATTTTCTCCCTATGATCGAAGAATTATTATATGATTCCAATGAAAAGGAAACTCATGCTACTGTGTTATTTCAAACATTTGATTTACTAAAACGTACCGAAAAAAACAAACATTTTCCATCGCTTCCACCAATTTTTGCAATACTTTCAGAAATCGTAACGAACGATATTTCGTATAAAAATAGAGCCACTTCAAAAATAGTCGAATACACTGATTTGATTAAACAACCTAATAAAGGAAAACCGTTACCGGAAAAAGTTGTAAAGGAACAATATGCCCAAGCTAAAAATAACTTGGTTCGTTTACTAGATGACTTTTATTCAGAATATAATAAAGAGTAACAATTTTTTGGTATAAAAATTTTTCTAGTCATTATTACAAATATAGTTTCTTATTAATAGTAAGTGTCATTTATTACAATTAGATGAAGCCTTTATTGCCAGATTTTAAAATTCAGCGTTTTCTATTACTATTACGTTTATGACAGGATTATTCTTTGAGGACTATGGTATACTTTATCTTGTGTTATTAACAGGTATAAACGGTGATTTTCACCATAAATCATCGATCATTAAAAATGATTAATAAAAAGCGAGGAACATCACTTGAAGAAAAAACTACTAATCACACTTTCATTTATTTTATTGTTACATGCAGCACCCATCAGCGTATCTGCAGAAAATATCGATCAAAAAATAGACAATCAAACAAAGAAAATAGACGAAATCATAAAAAATGAAAAAGACGCCAAAGATTATCTGACAACTTTAGAAACTCAAATCACAACAATAGAAACAGAATACCAAACTGTACTTTCTGAAAAACAAAAACATGAAAAAGAAATGAATCAACTAAATACCGACATTTCTAACTTGGAAACTAAAATCAAAAAAAGAAACGAGCAACTACAAGCACAAGCTAGAGTTACTCAAACAAATCATGAGCAAGAATCAATGTTGGCGGTTTTACTAAGCGCCGAATCGATTTCTGATGCCATTACAAAAGCTTTAGCTGTTAATACTCTCGTTACTGCAAATAATGATATTTTAACTGCTCAAAAAGATGACAAAAAAGAACTCGATAAGTTAAAAGTTTCCTTAACAGAAACATTAAAAACACTTGAAAACAAAACCGAAGAGCTTGAAGAGAAAGAAGCCGCTTTAGCAGAAGCAAAACTTGAGCAAAATGTTAAAATCAACGAAATCGCTGCTACTCTTGCAACTGAAAAAGCTGAAAAAGACAAATTTATAAAACAAAAAGAAGAAGCTGAAAAAAGAAAGCAAGCGCAATTAAAGGCGATTGCTGAAGAAAAGAAAAAAGAAGCTGAAGCAAAAGCATTAGCAGAAAAACAAGCGCAAGAACTGGCGGCAAAAATAAAAGAAACCGAAACAGCTTCTGCTCCTACCAAAACAACAGAAAAAGAACAAACAACAACTGTTCCTGACACCAATAGTGATGAAAATACGCAACAAACACCTACTCCCCCTGTTTCTTCTGGCGGTTGGTCAGCACCTGTTGCAGGAATGAACATCACAAGTGGATTCGGTGGCCGTGAAGATCCTACTGGTATTTCTGGTTCGTTCCATGACGGGATCGATTTTGGAGGCGCAAGTGGCACACCAATCATGGCTTCAAGATCTGGTGAAGTTGTTAGCGCAAATTACAGTGGCATGGCTGGAAATCACGTTGTAATCAAGCACGATAATGGCTATTATTCCTATTATTTACACATGAGTAGCTTAAGTGTTTCAGCTGGACAATCTGTTAGTGCTGGACAAAACTTAGGCGGTATGGGAACAACAGGAAATTCTACAGGCGTTCACTTACACTTTAGTATTTCAACGGGATTGTGGAGCGGGTTTGTTAATCCAGCACCATTCCTTGGTTTATAAAAAAACAGCGATAGGAATTCAGTATCTTTCTTAATTCCTATCTTTTTTGATAGCACTATTTATTTCCCATCAATTCGTTTAACCTCTATGAATGAACATGGTATAATAAAGGTAGATAAAGAAAGGTGCTGATTGAAATGATCAATAACTATTCAAATATTCTAGTTGCTGTTGACGGGTCGAAAAATGCTGAGTTAGCTTTACAACATGGAGTCGCTATTGCAAAAGAAAAGAATGCTACCTTATACTTATTATCTGTTGTTGACGAGAATGCAATCAGTCATAGCTCATATGCTTACTCAAAAGTGTTAGCAGAAGAAAAAGAAGCCATTGAAAAAGAGCTGTTAAAAAATATTTATTATGCTACTCAACAAGGATTGGATAATGTGATACCGATCGTTGAGATCGGCAACCCTAAAGAAATGATTTCTACGGTCATACCGGCTAACCAATCGATCGATTTGATTGTTCTTGGTGCCACTGGTAAAGGAATGATCCAGTCCAATCAACTTGGAACAACCACGAGTTATGTTGTCCAATATGCGCCTTGTAATGTACTCGTAGTGAAATAATTACTTCCCTCAATAAATAAACCGTCCTCAAAGTTTCAACTTTTTGAGGACGGTTTTTAAAGTAATACAATGATTGAACATAAAATACCCTAAAAAATATGCTGAGATTTTCTCATATGCTCTATTCCAATTTTCTTATTTCCAAATAATCTAACAGTAATTCACAAAACATCATATTCGCCCATGAAAACCATTCGCGTGTATAGCTTTTTGGATCATTAACATTGATTCCTTCATGCATATGATTTGTACCTGCATCTGTTTGTACTAATGTATTGAGAAGTTCAACTTTTTCATCCTGATTATCTGCTGTTAATCCTTGTATGCATAAAGCAATCGGCCAAACATAGTTTTTCGGCGTATGCTCGCTTCCGATGCCCCTCAAATAAGTTCCCTTGTAATAATAAGGATTCTGATCTGATAAAAGAAGCTTTCTTGTATTTTGGTAAATTTCATCATCGATCGAGCAATAGCCTAAATATGGCGCTGCTAGTAAACTAGGAACATTGGCATCATCCATCAATAGATAATTTCCTAAACCGTCCACTTCATATGCATACACTTTTTTCCCTTGATGCTCAACGATGCCCCATTCACAAATTCCTTGATCGATTTCAATGCTCAAGAGTTTAGATTTTTCTGCCAGTGCATTGTCCTTATATATCGTTTTAAAAATCTCTTCAAGATATCTTAAAATAACCACAGCGAACATATTTGCTGGAATTAGGTAATTATAGGTACAACTGTCATCACTTGGACGAAACCCAGACCAAGTCATCCCCGTAAATCCACACGGTTCTCCTACCCCATCATTGCTTAGTGTATCTTCTGGTCTTTCACCAAAACGTTCAAAACGATAAAGAGAATGTTCATGCCGTTGTTCAGTCTTAAAAACCTCGATAATCAATTTGGCTGCTTGTTTAAACGCATTTGTAAAATGACTTGTCTCACCTGTTTTTTTCCATAATAAATAAGCCAGTTCTATTGGATAACATAAAGAATCTACTTCATATTTTCGTTCCCAGATCCAGCTATTCATTTCGGTTAGATCTTGATGATAACAATGACTGTTTGCTGTTTCGTTAAATGCATTTGCGTATGGATCAAGTAAAATACATTTTATTTGGCGATCAACTAATCCACAGATAAGCTGTTTAATCCGTGGATCTTGATTCACAACAGCTAAATATGGTTTGATTTGAGCAGATGAATCTCGTAACCACATCGCCGGAATATCACCAGTTATCACAAAGGTATCTCCTAATTCTGTTATTTTTACAGTTGTTTCTAGCGTATTATCAAAACAGTTTGAGAAAACTTCACTCCATCTTTGATTGCTGGATTTTTCATATACTAATTTTTTTATATTTTCAATGACTAATTTTGAATATTTTTCTGTCATGGATGTTAACCCTTTCTATTTCCCTTTTAAAATTACTTCTGATTTGATCCAAGATTTTATCGTATCTTTATGATACATTGTCAAAATTTCAGTATACAAAATATCGATTACTGTTAATACTGGTATCTGAGGAGATATGCCGCCCATATCTTTTTTCCCCATTGAGCTAGTCAGACAGAAGCTTTCAGCAAACTCTTTATGTGGACTTTTCTCGTTAGCTGTTATCACTATCACATTTGCATTTTTTTCAGAAACGATTTTTACAGCTTCATGTATGGCTTCGTTATCGCCAGAAATCGAAGAAACAACAACCAAGTCACCTTGTTGAACACCATGAGCCATCATTACAATCGAATGTTCATCCTTGATTACGTTGACAACCTTTCCAAGTCGAGAAAATTTAAATTCAAAATCCTCTCCGCAAAATGCATTGTAACCTGTTCCCCAATAATGAATGATCCGACCAGCATCGATCATTAAGGCTGCTTTTTTCACTTCAGCTTTGTCCAGCTTTTCCATAATGTCGTTTAGAAGCAGTGAGTAGTTCAAATTTACATAACTAATACTTGAATCTGACTGTTTCTTTGATCCTTTACTTGAATATTTATATAAATAGATTAATTCTTTGTAATTTGCTAAACCGATTTTTTTACAAAAACGTGTAATTGAAGAATTAGAAACACTAAGTTTTTTAGCTAACTCTTGAATTCCTAATTCTTTATTACCATCAAGAAAATACTGAGCAATTACTCGTTCTACGTCAGTAAACTTCTTTTCATTTGCCTGAATGATTAATTCAATATAGCTTTCCATACTTGCCTCTCTCCTTCCTTTACTTCAACAAAAACAAGAGGAGGATGGGACAGAAGGGTTTAATCCCGAGAAATAAGAAGGAATTGCTTCTGCTCCCACCGTTTATCCAACGCACTTATCTCTTGTTTTGGCTGATCAATAACTAGTTTTGTGCATTGAGTAATTGACTTTCGTCAAACTTCATATTCATCCGTACAAACGGAGCATAAATGAAGATATCTAATACCACTAAAGCAGCGGTCAAGATCACTGGACTCAAATGGAATGCGCCTAGAATCCACGTACTGACAAAGATCGGTTCGTTCCCAGAATTTAAAACGACTAACGGAACGACCCAACCAATTTTAGTTACAATATAAGCAACAATTGCGTTAAACACTGGCACGAATACAAATGGAATGAACATCAAAGGGTTCAATACAATCGGAAAACCAAAAATAATTGGTTCATTGATTCCGAATAACCCTGGAATAAATGATAGTTTTGCGACTTCTCGACCACTATATGTTTTAGGTGTAAAAATCAAGATTGCTAAGATCAAACCGAAAGTTGCACCTGAACCACCAATCATTGCATAAACGTTTGTCATTGTATTTGGAGCAATAGAAATATCAGCAAAACTTTTTGTTTCAGCAAATTTTGCAACATTTTCCAAGAAAATCGGCAACCATAAAGCAGAAACAACACCCCAGACAATATTAAAACCATGCAACCCTAGAAACCATAGGATTTGTTCCAATAAAATAACCACGATAATAGCTGGTAACCCAGTTCCGACAGAAGTCAAAGGTTGAACAAATAGTTGACTGACCATGTCCATAAGAGAATTGAAGTTAAATGCTTCAATCACCACTTTCACTACAGAACAAGTTAATAATACAATTGAAATTGGAATCAAAGCGAAAAATGAATCAAATACATTTGGCGGAACATTTCCAGGAAGTTTGATAGCAATTTTGTGTTTTGCTAAAATCGAATACAGGTAAACAGCTAATAATCCAACGATCAAAGCCGTAAACATACCTTCATAACTAAAGAAATTATTCGCGTATCCTTGAAGGATTTTTGCTGAATTATCTGCAAAATTCACATTATTCGGTACCATGACAAAATAAGCAGCAAAGGCTAATAATGTCGCTAGTAGCGGATTAATGTTTGATTCAGGATGTTTTTTCATCAACTCTTTTGCGTAATTATATGCAGTAGAAAATACAATCAGTAATGCCACGATTCCAAGTGTTCCTTGATAAACATTGCCGAAGATTCCTGATGCTGTCTGGCCAAGCGTCGTTTCTCCAAAAAATGCATCTATCTGCATTTTGATCAGGTTAGAAAATGAACCAACCACGGTAAACGGAATACTGCTGATAAAGGCATTTTTGATTGCTTGTAAAACACTGTTATTATCTACTTTATTTGCGATTTTTAATAATGGCTCTTGTATTTTCTCAATGTTTATATTCATGTTAAATCAACCTTTCTCATGTTTATCTTTCTATTGAAACTGTTTTAATTTCTCCTGGCTTAAACTTGCCTAACGATAATTTATCCAACATGCCTAAAGATTTAATTACATCACCATTCAAGTCAACAAAACGAACCTTTCTTTTAGCTTCTAAAGTTAACGTTTCTGTCTTGAGCGCTTCTGTTAATGACGGATTATACAAACGAATATTGATCCATTGCTCATCTCTACTTAGTTCAATTGCACTAAATACTAAATTAGATCCATTTAACGTTATCAACTCTTTTACATCGTTGATTTGATCTAGTTTATTGCTTTGGAAGTATTGAATTGGGTTGGTAAAACGATTCAATGTTTGAACTTGGTAATACGGTCTAGTGACTGAATATACTTGGTATTCTTTTTGAATCATTATAGGATCAAACTCATCTGTGATCATCAATGATAACTCCATCTCCAATGGACCTAATAATTGACTGTCAGGTGTGGGGATATAACGATATTGGTTCCCAGATGCATCTCCTGGTCTTCTTAATAATTCTGGTCTTCCTAAGAATCCTACACCTCTAAATAAAGTGATATACAATGCATTATTGATCACTTGATATTCTTTAATTCCTTTGCTCATTACGGTCCAACTTGCAGCAGAATCATGGATATTCGTATAATGAATCATTGGATAAATTTCAGTAGGTTCTTCTTTCCAACCAAGTTCTTTCCAGTCATCAATGTGAGGGTCTTGATTATTTCGTTCTACAATGCCAAACAATGTATCTGCATAGCTAACCTGGCTTTCTACAGGTGTTTTTATAACTAAGCGCATCCGATGATCCAAGACTTGATTGTTTATGTTTAATTTCATATCGATTCGTTTGGACTTTTTACTTAGTGATACGGTAAAGCTATAATCGACTTTTGCATTTGATTCTTGTTCTTTTCTCGCGCGTAAATCTTTGGGCAACTGCCAAGTACCAGTTACTGTCATTGTTGAAACGAGCGAACCTTTTTGAACCGAAATATCTGTTGTATTAAAGAATAATTGATGAACTTTATCATGATAAGCAGGAGAGTAATCATACGTATCTCCTTCATCACCAGATTCTTCCACGTATAAACAATTTTCGTAAGTTATGCCTTGCTCTTTTAGTGAAATCGAAAAATTTCCTTCTAAGAAACTGATTTTATAACGATCATTTTCAATCATCGCTTTTTCTGTGTTTTCATGTTTTTCTCTAGCAATTAAGTTTTCTTGTTCTTCCACAGTAACGATTGTATAAGACAAAGGCGCCGTCTCTTTTACAAAGCTTAGTTTATGGATATAATAGTATTTTGATTCATCATAATCACTTTCTGATCGTCTAACTTCACCAGCATAAACTTTTTCAGTTGATAGAATTTGAATAGGCAGCTCATCATGCTTCTCATCAAATAGCTTGATCATTTGCTTTTTAGTACTTACTTCAACTGTATAAGGATCTGTTCGTGTATAAGGTAATGTATTAAATAAAACTAAATTATTTTCTTCGATTCCTTCAATTGATTCGGAAATTTTTCTTACCAAATAATCAATAGTTGAATAAGATAATTGGTCCGCTTCTTTGTATCTTGCCAAAATCATTTCATTTGTTTTGTCTGTATTACAGCCACCAATACTATCGTGTGCATGATTTTTTAAGAGTAGCTTCCAAATATAATCCATTAGTTCCCGTTTAAATGGAATCCCAAGATCATCAGCCATCAACATCAGCGGTTCTAATTGGAAAATCAACCGATTTTCAATCGTATCATTTAATTTTTTCAAATCATATCTTGATGAATAAATAGAACGATGAATTTTAGAAACGCTTCCACTCATGAACTCACCTTGAACGGTTGGTAGCTCTGCATTATCTTTTCTTAATAAATTAAAAATATGAGGGTAATTGCTTTCTTCAATTTTGTATTCACTACTAAATTGTTCATTTACTTCTTGAATG
This sequence comes from Candidatus Enterococcus ikei, assembly GCF_017316105.1. Lineage (NCBI taxonomy): Bacteria > Bacillati > Bacillota > Bacilli > Lactobacillales > Enterococcaceae > Enterococcus > Candidatus Enterococcus ikei. The sequence goes on along the minus strand of NZ_JAFLWD010000009.1, from coordinate 165,719 downwards.
ATTGTTTTTAAGTTGCGGTCGACTGCTCGCTGATCACCGCCAATGGGTAAAGTGACCACCTCAGTTGCACTATCTTCGGCAACAATATCAAGAATATTTTTTTTCTCATATAGCGCCCCTTCCACAAGTGCCACACCAGCGTAATATCCATTTCGAATATTTATCGTCAATACTTTAGAGCCATCTTCTGCTGTCCAGTAAAATTCACGACTTTTAGTGACTTCATTTGGCATTCCTCGCCAAAATACAGCATCTTCAATGCCAAAACCATTATAGATTTTAGGCATATCTTTGCCTTGTCCAAACGAATCCGGCAGATAGCCTAAAGCAGTGTGGCCTCCTAAGTGTTTCGACATATCAATGCCGATTTGCAGATTTTTCACTACAGATTCACCAGCAACAACAAATTCATCCATCTGCGTATACCAAGGACCAATAAATAATTTTTTTCCCTCAACAAGTTCTTTGATTTTTGCTGTTTTTTCTGGATATACTTTTAAATAATCATCTATAATGCTTAATTGTCCATCCAGATAATAATAATCTAGTTCGTTATTTTCTAATGCATAGATCATCTCATCCATATGATAAGAAAACTGTATAAATGCTTCATTATCACTAAAATACCACTCACGATCCCAATGTGTATGGGCAACTACATGTACCTTCTTCATTTGTTATTTTCTCCTTCCAATATTGCTCATCTTTAATATACTCTGGATCACTTAAAAAGAAAACGATTACGGTAATACTTTCAAGTATTTTCTTATTTTAGATAAATCAATGAAAATATTATCATTAGTTTAGTAAAAAATGACATCAAAAGCCGAAGAGATATGCTTTTAATGTCGTACTTATACTCTTTATTTCGTCTCATAACTACGAAACTATTTTCATAACGCGTTGAACTTAGTAGCTTCGATTATCACCGTTTTTATGTCTAACTAAAAAAAGATTCCTGTCAGTAATTTCAGACAGAAACCTTTTTGGTTCATTTATGTTAGTACTTCATATTCAGCTATTGTACTTGAAATAATTCCTGGTCGTTTCTTTTCTACATCTGTTTCCTGTTTTGGTTCTTTTCGTTGGTGCATTTGTTTAAACGATTGACTTTGTACCCAATTTTTTTGGTGTTCTTTTGAAGTCCATCGACTTAATACCACCAATTCAGTGATCTCAGGATCATTTGGTAACGTGCGGTGCATCAATTGAAAATTTAAGAAGCCATCAACTGCTTCCATACTTTCTTTGGTATGACCTGCTGTAAACTGCTGAATGATTCTTTGTGAATGAGCAGTTTCTGTTTGGATCGTATTCGTTACAATATACATATACTTCCCTCCATTAGTAATTGATAGTCGTTTCTATAAAACAATCTTCAATGATTTTCCCTTGATCAAGATGAATTACTCTCTGACAAGTACGGCTTAGAAATTCTTTATCATGTGTGATCACAAGAACTAAGATATTTTCTTGATGCAGCCAGCGAATTGTATTACTAACTTCTTCCATATGCAATAAATCCAATCCACTTGTCGGTTCATCAAAAATAATGATTTTTTTTCCTGATAATAAAGCACTAGCGATTGCCACTCGTTGTTTTTCTCCACCTGACAAAGTTTGTGGGTGACGTTGTAACAATGGTTCTAGATTGAGCATTTTGACAATTTTATCATATTCATTCGTATTTTTTGCATTCAAGCTAATTTCTTTTTCTACAGTTTCAAAAAATAATTGAAGATTAACATCCTGCATTACAACAAAACTTTCTTTGATCAATTGTTTTGGTGTCATCAGTTGTTGATTTAATTTAATCACACCTTGGCTAGGTTTGAGCAATCCCGATAAAAGTTTTGAGAATGTAGATTTCCCAGCGCCATTGTGACCGATGATTCCAGTGATGTGGTCACTCGTTAAGCTAAGTGAAGGAATCTGCAACACAGAAGGCTGCTTACGATAATGGAAATCAAGCTCTTCACAAGAAAGAACTAGTTTTTCTAAACCCTTTTCTTGATCACTTGTTTTTGTAAAGGTTGTTTGTTCGAGTGATCTCAAACCCATTGCTTGGATTTCTCTTGGTGTTTTTTCTCTCATTTCTTGGCTTGTATAGCTTTCAACAATTGTTCCTTCGTCCATAACTAAATAACGATCTGCAAGATCTGTCAAATAGTATAGACGGTGTTCAGACACAATGATCGTCATACCTTCATCTTTAAGCACCCTTAAATAGCCTTTTAATCGATCAATCGTTTCTTCATCTAAATTGCTTGAAGGTTCATCCAGTAAAAATAACTGATGCTTCAACATGCTGGCAGAAGCAAAGGCAATCAATTGTTTTTGTCCCCCAGATAAATGAAACATGCTTCGTTCTAAAAATTCTTCTAAAGAAAATAAACTTGTTATTTCCTTGATTCGCTCAATCATTTCTTTTGGCGGCAGACCATAATTTTCCATCGCAAACGCTAATTCAGAATAGACATCGCTAGTAAAAAATTGAGTCTTAGGATTTTGAAATACGACACCAATGTCGCGTACATATTCATTAAATTCTTTCGTTAATAAATCTTGACCTAAAACAGAACCTGTTCCTGTCAGCTCCCCTGTATACAGTTCAGGAATCAAACCGTTTAAAATTCTTAGTAACGTGGACTTGCCACAACCACTTTTACCACATAAAACAATAAACTCACCTGCTTGAATGTCTAAATCAGCTTGCTGGATGATTCTTTCCTGATCCTCATAGGCAAAAGTTACATTCTGTAAATCAATCATTAAATCAACCTCCCTATGACACCGCAGACAATCAAAGTACCAATCAATAAATAATCTTGAACTTTCAATTGGATTTCGTAGATACTCGTGTGTGTTTTGGGATTTGCTAAACCACGAACTAATGCTGCTGAAGACAAATCTAACGATGTATTTTCAGCCGACATTAAAATTGGTACAATGATATATTCCATAGTCTGAAATGGATGAAGAAATAAATCTACAGTTGAAACAGCAATCCCCCGATATTTCATTGCATTACGAATACTTCGAAAATCTTGGAAAAGTGTAGGAAAAAATCGAAACAGCACTGTAAGTGGAATAATCAAACCGAACGGCACATGACACTTCTTTAATGCTGCGATCCATTCACTGATTTTTGTCCGATTCATAGCAAAAGCCGCTGCCATGATCGTTGGCAACATCCGACGATTCCCAACAAATAGAAAATCGAAAAACGCAGCAAAACCATTATCAATATAAGGAAATAATAAATAATCTCCTAAGACGAGCAACCAAAAAACACCATAAAAGATCGTTCCTTTTTTAAAACTACCATTTAGTATAAATAATCCGTATAACAGTGTTACAAATAGGATTTCTGCCTTAAATGGCAAAGGAAACATCAACAAAAAGCTAGCAAATAAAATCGTACATAGCTTACTTCTGGGATCAAATGTTACGTATGTTTTTTCCATATTTTTTTCCTTTAGCTTTATCAAAATGCTTATCGTAAATTTTTTGCCCAATCATTATTCCTAAGATACTACAGATAATGACCGCAGCAACACAGACATAAAAGGTGGTTGTTGTGATCGGTGCAAATACTTTATCGATATACACAGCGTCTTTACCACGAGCTACTAACGAATCGATATACGCATTTTTCATGAACCACAATGGCAACACAGGTCCCATTAAGCCGAAACTAAACACAATATAACTAAGCATAGTCCGTACTTTTTCAGATAGTTTAGTACGATACTGAATCAAATCAGCTGCAACCGCACAAAGGATATTCGGTAAAAAAGATAACGGAAAATGACCAGAAACGAGAAAAAATAGTCCCATTACACTGCCCATGATCGTGATTGCCCCAAAACGAGGAATACGATGGATGACTAATAAATAAACGATTCCTGCAAAAAGTGCTGTTGCGCTTGGAATAAGAACTGAATTAAACGCTGGAATCGTGAAACGCAAAATAACCATAGCGATCGTCACGACTAAAAAATAAATGGCTGTATAAATCCCAATAGAAATAAAATCTTGAATTTTTAACTTTTTCATGTTTGTACTGACCCTTCTTGTTTTATTGTAAATAAAAATAATAGCTGACCATAGACCTCACTAGTGATTTTCAATTGATAGCGACCAGGCTTTTCAAATTGTGCACTTGGCAACAATAATTGATCTTCTTTCAATTCATAGTCCAATGAATAACCGTTTTCTGAAGTCTTTTTGGTTTTGAACAATTCAAATTTAGCAGTTTGGTTGGTTAACTCTTTGACTAATCCTGGATCAATTGACAAACAAATCATCTCACCTTGCGTATATTCTGGTTTAGATAATCTTGGTGGAAAATTCATAGGTTGTTTTAATCGAGTCGTAAACTGAACATCCTCAAAACCATCGGCTAAAATCTCAATCGTAACTGATTCATCTGCCTTCCATTGGTCAAATAATTGATATCTTGGTTCCTTAGTGTTAGCTAAAAGTCCAAACTCTAAATGATTTTCTGGCTTGTGGTATAAGTAATCTGGCCACAAAAGTGGAATTGTCTGACCATTTTTAGTCATCGTAAAACTGTACACAAACTTCCCATACGCCTCGTGAAACTGATCATAAGTGAGAATCTCAAACTCCGGTAAAAATTGAACCATTGCCGCATAGCTATAATGAGCAAAATAATACATCTCATTTACATATTCTAACTTATTTTGAATAGCTTGAACATTTTTTTCCTGACCAATTTCAAGCAATTCTCTAGAACCATATGTACCATCTAAAAATAGACGTTTCCTTTTATAGCTGCTCAGTTCGATTGCTTCTTCTTCACTGATAGGAGTCAATGACTGAATGGTTGTGATTTTTTCTTTAAACTCTGGATAAGCTTCAGGCTGACTTTCAGCTAAAATATAGTCTTTCACAGTAATATAAATTGGTACTTGTTTGATACTATAACTACCATTTTCATTTATCTCAATTTTTTGCTGATTTGTATGAGGGAATCTTTCGATGATTTGCTGAAATTTTTCTGATAATCGATAATCAGTTTCGTGCAAATCAGGGCTATCCGCGTGGTAAAAATCAAAAAAAGTCATGGTTGTCTCACCAATAAAATAACGAGGTAATTTCTTATTTTCGATGTATAGTTGTTTATCGAGCATTATAGAACATTGCTCAGTTTGGGCATTGTCATAGTTAATAGAAAAACCAGCTATGTTGACTTCCTTCATTGAATCAGTCCTTTCCTTATTTGGTTAGTATATCATAACAAAATGATAATGAGAATCATTATCAGTAAAATATAATTTTTTATCTTTTCGTCTATTTAATAACCAAAGAGGTTGAAACATAACTCTATGAGTCACATTCCAACCTCATGGAATCTAGATAAACTTATTCACTATCTAAGCAACCTATATTCTAATGCGTAGTTCCTGTATTTTCTTCAATATCCACTTCTGTAGTCACAGCTGCTTCAATTGCATAAATCAGTGAGTCAGCAATTGTTTGGATTGGCATTGATGGTGTTCCAACAGGTCGGTCAATCACTTGTGTTGGTTCAAACGGCACGTGGATAAAACCGCCTTTTACGCCTGAAAACTCTTTATCGATCATGTATAACAATCGATACATGATATCATTGCAGACAAATGTACCTGCTGTATATGAAATATACGCCGGTAACCCATGTTCCTGAACGTTTTTCATCATTGCTTTGATTGGCAATGATGTGAAGTAAGCTGTCTCGCCATCTTCTTCCAGTTTTGATCCAATCGGTTGATTGCCTTTATTATCTGGAATTCTAGCCTCCGCTAAATTAATCGCTACTCGTTCAAACGAAACGGCACTACGTCCGCCTGCTTGTCCTACACAAATAACAATATCAGGATTATTTTCTTTGATTGCAGCTTCTAATACTTCGCCACTTTCTTTAAAAACAGTTGGTATTTCTAATTTGATTACTTGAGCTCCGGCAACTTTATCTGGGATCATTTTGACAGCTTCATACGCTGGATTAACAGAATCTCCGCCAAATGGATCAAAACCTGTGACTAAAACTTTCATTATAAATCTCCTCCTAAATTTAAACTGATAGCGAGTTCGTTCGGTCTTAAAAGATAAACTCGCAAAACTAGACGAATAATTATTTAAATAAAATCATATACACAACTTGGAATACAAACATAAATATCGCGATAAACCATTGATTTTTAATCACACCATATTTATCTTTCATCTCTAACATTGCTACCGGAACGACGTTAAAGTTCGCAGCCATCGGTGTCAACAATGTGCCACAATAGCCACAAGTCAGCGCCAACATACCGATCAATGCTGGATTTGCACCATACGCTAACACAAACGGTGCTCCGATTCCCACTGTCATCACAGTGATCGCCGCAAAAGCATTCCCCATAATAATCGTAAATAGCATCATCCCAAAAGCATAAATAATAATTCCCAACGCAACATTTCCTTGAGGAACAATTGTTCCAACAGCAGAAGAAATCACTGTTCCGACACCTGCACTAGTGAAAACAGCACCTAATGAAGCCAAAAGCATCGGCAGCATACTCAAAGGTCCCACTGTTCCCAACATATCAGCCGCATCATCTAAAAATGTCGTTGGTTTATTATTCTTAGAATAAAACATAAGGATCAAAATGGCTACTAAAACCCCTACTCCAACACCGACCAATGCACCAAGGTTTGTAAATAAGGCAAAAATAATAGCAAAGACACCAATACTCAAAGCTGGAACAAAAATTTTCATACCTAATTTATCAGACATTTGCTGCATATATTCTTTAGATGGCAGCTTACTTTTTCCTTTACTAACTTTTTTCAAGATTGCTGGAATTGTCATAGAAAAAATCAAAATTCCGCTGATCATTGAAGGGATAAACCGACCACCAGCAATAACGATTCCTAAGGCACACCAAAAATAAGCGGTTCCATAGCGATGAGGATTACTTTTATCTAATAAATTCTTGATACCAGTATAAATCAAAATCAACCCCATCAGGATATACAAAACTTCTAATAATTTCTCTCCAAGTAAAACATCTGAATTCATAAAAAAACTCATGCTTGATCCCCTTTCTCCGTCACATCACCATAATATTTTTTCATCAATCGACGATCTTTTGTGTAGAAATAAATACTAGCAGTCACCAAAGCAACTAGGGCTACAGGAATTTCAACAGCTGCTAATTGAACTAATGTTACTTCATAGCCTAATTCCTTTAAGGTTGACTGAACTAACAACCCACCTGAACCACCAATAAATAATACTTGCCCAAAGAACCAACAAATATTTTCCATTGCTGAAGCCATTCCTTTAAGCTCTTCTTCATAGTCTTTATTTAATTCTAAATTTTGGGATTCAACGGCTCCGATTGACATTGGTAAAATAATCGGACGAACAAAGCCTGCAACTCCACCAAAACTGACATTGAATGCAGCAAAAATCATTCGAAAAACCCCATAAATATCGATGATCAATCCTGCTGAAACTTTTTTAAAACGACGAATCAGGGAAGCTGCTGATTCTTTTAAACCATTTCTTTCAAGTGTTCCCGTAGCTAACATAATAATAATAAAAATGGCCATCCCTCTGTTATTTACAAAACTTGTACCTAAAATATCTAACATTCCTTCTAAGCCGACGCCTCCGACTAAAGCTGTTACAACTAAGGCGATCATTACGATCAAAATCGAGTCTAACTTCATCGCAAAACCGACAATAACGATCAACACGCCTAATAAACTAAGAATATTCTCCACTGCTCACACTTCTTTCTTTTTTTATTTGAATCATGTTCTGAAAATAATAATTGCGTTAGATTCGTTCAAGATAAAACAAGTTGTTCAACAATAATTTAAATTATTTTCAAAATCAACGACTTCTTTATTATACACAAAATTTGATTATTTTATTATTTTTACGATAAAACTCCTTTTTGACTAACAGATAGTTTATTAAAATAAAAAATATGAGGAAAAAGTAACGATTACTTTTCCCTCATCCCCTAAGACTCGATAAACATTCATATAACTATTTTAAAGTACTGAATCAATCAAAAAACGTCGACCTCTTCCTCTGCATTTTCATAGATAATTTTTCTTTTTTCTTCATCTATTTTTTCCCAATCTTTTCCATAAATATGTTCCAAACGGCCATAATCATCGAAAGACAATATATAGCAATGTTCGTGGTTTCCATCATTGATGATTGTATAAAGTTTGTCCTCTTCGTCTTGACTAATTTGCCAAGTTCCGGACTTGAGTTCTTCTGCGATTGGCATTGAACTGTTTTTTTCTAGCATTGCTTTAACATTTTCAGTAGCATATTCTGGATTGTCTCTCAGATTTTCTTTTCGCTCCGCTGATAATAAATAATAAGAAACAAAGAATTTTTGAGACATCATTGGTCGAACTTGAATATCTGCCCATAAAGCCTCCATTTTATCTTGTGGCAAGACTTCCCAACCATCTCCAAATACGTTGGAAATTTTTTCTTCATCATCTTCTTGAAGGATAACAAATGGGATATCTTCATCTAAAAGAGTCAGAGCTGTCACAAAGCCATAGCCCGCTACATTATCTAGTGAAGGATAAAAATCTGATCTGGAATCGATTACTATTTCAGGCAACTCAGAAAGAATCATCCGTTGTGCCTTCTCTTTTGCTTGGCCAACTAGCTTTTCCTCTACAAAATTTGCGCGCTGTTCATCTTCTCTATCAATATAAAAATAATAAATAAATTGGTCATATACATTGTTACTTTCTTTTAAATCAGTCAATTCAGCAGTATAAGGATTTCCTACAGAATTATTTTCTCCACTTATCAAACTTGGGCTATCTGATGCAGGCGTATAAGAATGTCGCTTAGCAATGTTGGAAGTAGCATTGGCTAATTTAAGAATACATATGATAATTAAAACTATACTCCATAACGATAGTTTCTTCTTTTTTTGCTTATTTTGAGGAATTGACAGGGCATCTGCTGATTGCAACATAGCTAGTTCTTTTGGTCTAAATAGTGAAGGATTTTTTTTCGCTAATTCCGCCCAACACTCTTTCACACGAGAATGACGTCGAAGGTGAAAATAGACATAACCCATTAGTAATTGAACCGTTGTATCAGGAATCGCAGCTTCACTCTTATCAAAAATCAATACATCGTTCGCTGCGCCGTGATTTTTAGCCCATTCATAATAGGTACTAAAAAACTCACACGTAGTACTTACTTTTAATGCTCTGGATTTTTGAATCAGTTCTTTGAATGTCCGTGTTGTTTGCTCATCTTCTAGCCTAAAATCGTTCATTAAAACATAAGCAATACGCAAATTGACTACATCAACATCTTGCGTTGTGACTGCTTGGCACAACTCAAATCGTTCTTGCCAGATACTCTGATCAGGAATACCATTAGTGAATATCTGAAAAAGTTCATAACGATTGGTAAAATATTCTAATCGCTGTTCTTTAGGAATAATCTGGTAGATATCAAAAGAAAACATCGGAACATGTTTAATTTGCATCCAAGTATAGCAAAAATAGTCCCCAGCTTTGTGATCTCTGGCTAAGGAATCAAAATCAAAAAAGCTACTCAAATAACTGATAACTTCTCTTGAAAGGACACGATAATTTACTAACAAAAAGTTCTGCATTACTGATGAGATTTCATTATAGTCCTCGCTCGACCATTCTAACTCATTTGAAAATAACGGTGTCCATTTTTCGAAATCTGAAAAAAACTCCATTTTTTCATAAATCATATCTAATTCTTTTTTAAATCGTTCGGAGATATTAACCGTACTTTGTTCTTTCTCATTCTGTTCAGGGCCGTTGACCTTGTAATCTACCTCATCCATTTCTTTTACAGAAGGTAGAATATCAGCTGTTGCTTCTATATCCTTAGTTTTTTCAAGATCATTGAAGCTTAAAGGGACTTCTTCAGTTGATTCAATCGTTGTAAAATCACTGGTCTCAAAAGAAGACACCTCATATTCTTTCGGGCGATTACTTTCAATAATCGTTCCGGATAAGAAAAGAGCTGAATCAAACGCTTCTTTTAACTTTTGAGAAGCTACTGGTTCCTCATCTACATTTATCCTATTTAGTTTCGCTTCATACGCTTTTTTTATTTTATCTTTATCTGAAGTTGGTTCTAACGCCAAGATTTCCCAACAATTCATAAGCCCAACCCACTTTCTCCTTTTTTCTCTACAACATTTCCCATACGTTATCTTCTATTATGACAAAATTAACATAGCATGACAATACTCTAATTAATTTATTTGGCTTGTGAAAGCTGATATTATACATAAAAAATAAAGTGTAAGGAAAAAATAAAAACTACTTGTGCCTTACACATTAAATTTATTTTTGTTAATGAAAAGAACACCTAAAAAAACTGCCAAACGATGATTTGAATAGCATCGTTTGACAGAACATTTTTATTTATTTTTTGATAAGGTGACTATTTGTGTCGCTATTTTTTCTAAAAAAGCTTGGTCGTGTTCCACTAACAACATTGTTGGTTTTACTGATAGAATCAATTTTTCTAATTGTTCCTGATTAAAAACATCTAGATAATTTAACGGTTCGTCCCAAATATATAATTCTGCCGGCTGTGCTAAAGATTTTGCCAACTCGACTTTTTTTCGCTGCCCCATACTCATTTGCTCGATACGATTTTGGAAGACTTCTCTTTCCATTCCTAATTTATGCAAATTGTTGAGAAACTCTTGATGATTTAAGCCTTGTTCTTCAGAAAATTCCAGCAACGTTCCTTGATTATCTTCATAATTTTGGCGAACATAGCTAATATTCAGCTTATTTGGCTGAAATACTTCACCATTATTTTCACCGGTAAACTGACCAAGTAAAAAGTGGATGATCGATGATTTTCCAGAGCCATTCGCACCTGCTAACGCAATTCGCTGCCCTTGATTTAGTTCAAACGAAAGTTCTTGAAACAACGCTTTATCTTGATAACTTAAGCTTAGGTTCTCAACAGTCAGTAATCGTTTATGGTGTCTCGGTAAGTAGTTCATCGTCAATGGATCAATATATTCAATATCTTTTAAAAGACTAGCTTTTTCTGTCAATTGTGATTCCATTCGATGTTCGATTGTCTTCGCACGCTTCATTGTGCGTGCAGCTCTTGCACCGATCGCTCCCGTATCATAAATCGCCCCACTCCCTTTTTCTGAGGCTTTACCATATTTATCTTGTTCTTTAGAACGAGACCATTCAGCTTTTTCTGCGGCTGTTTTTTTCAAACGGCTAACTTCTTTTTTTAATTTTTCATTTTGTGCAAATTCAAATTCATCCTTGATTTTCTTTTGTTCTTCATAAACGGAAAAGTTTCCTTGATACAGCTCTAATTGACTTTTTTCAATAGATAATACATGGTCGACGACCTCATCTACAAATGAACGGTCATGACTGACTACAATAAAACCTTGACGTTTCTTTTTCAAATACTCCGCGACTTGCTTACGCCCGACAATATCCAAATGATTCGTTGGTTCATCGATCAAAGGAAAATGGAGATCATCTATAAACAACAACGCCAATAAAACCTTCGTCTGTTCTCCGCCAGAAAGCGTCTCAAAATCACGCCATAAAATTTCTGGATCAACTTGTAAAAGATTTAACTCCCGTTCAATTTCCCACTGCTCAAAATCATTGATTTCCTGTAACACGTAATACGTTAATTGTTTCTTATCTTTGATCGGCTGTGGAAAATATAAAAATTCCAATTGATGTATCATTTGACCACTATACGGCAATTGATTCTGTAAAATTTTCAGTAGTGTCGTTTTACCGCGACCGTTTCTGCCAATCAGTCCTAATTTCCATTGTGTATCAAAATTTAGATTTGCTTGATCAAATAATAAAGTTCCTTGGGTATCATACCCGAATGTTATGTTTTTTAGTTCAATTTTTGACATATTCTCACCTCATTTAAGAAAAGCTGAAGGAAATTTCTCTCTCCCTTCTACACTTTTCAGAATCGGCTATACGTTTATGAGTACACAAAAAGACCCATACGCAGAAAAATCAATGCCAATCCTGAAAATCTGCACACTGCTCCCTTGAGATTTCTCAAGTTACAGTCTGAATGCAGCTTCAACAAATTGACTTAATTTTTCAACGCACGGATCCCTCACTTCGTTTTTTATTGCATTTAATATATCATGCTCATTTTAGTTTTGTCAACAAACGCTTCTCACGACTTCAATTAAATTTCATAAAATAGGCAGAGTATTTCCTCTAAATAATTTTTGTTTTTGATGTTAAATTATCACATTTATACATTGACAGTTCTTATCTTTGAAAAAAAACTTTCAATCTATCTGAACATCCACTTTTGAGTTTAATTTTCCTTTATACTATAACTATAATAAATTTACGGTCACTTTGAGTTTCTTCTACTGGTCAAACGCAACTCATTAAATTATTCGTTATACTCTACGAAAAAGGAGATTATACTATGAAAATTGAACATATTGGTTTATGGGTAACAAATTTAGAAAACATGCGAGTATTTTACGAAACCTATTTCAAGGCAACTGCTTCTAAACTTTACCACAATAAAAAAACGAGTTTCCATTCTTATTTTTTAACATTTTCTGATGGTGCGAGACTTGAAATCATGCAACGAGATGATATCGTTAATCGTACTACTAGTGAAGAAATTCTGGGCTTCGCTCATTTAGCTATCTCTTTAGGCAGTAAAACAAATGTCGATAATCTGACCAACATTTTGGTGATGGAAGGCTACGAATTGCTAAGTCCCACCCGCACTACAGGAGATGGCTATTATGAGTCTGTTATTGCTGATCCAGAAGGAAATCGTTTGGAATTGACTGTTTAAAATGGAGGAACTATAATGAATGTAAAAGCGATTGTTTTAGACATTGACGGAACACTTTTGAATGATGAAAAAAAACTAACTACCCAAACAAGAGAAGCCTTGATTGATGCTCAAAAAAAAGGGATCAAAGTCATTCTTGCATCTGGCAGACCAACACCTGGTATGTTGAAATATGTTGATGAGCTACAAATGAATCAATATAACGGGATGGTCGTTTCTTATAACGGTGCTCATGTACTGGATGTCAGCACACAAAAAGAATTATTCAGCCAACCTCTCTCAATCGAAAATAGTAAAAATATCTTAGAACATCTTAAACAATTTGACGTAAAACCAATGATTGCTAAGGATGATTACATGTATGTCAATAACGTATTTGACGGCATGTTGGATCTAAATTTCACAGATGGATTATTTAACATTATTGAATACGAATCACGTGGAGGAAACTTCCAACTATGTGAAAAAGATGATTTAGCGGCTTTTGTAGATTTTCCTCTACATAAAATTTTAGTAGCTGCTCAACCAGAATATTTACAAGAAAACTGGCAAAAAATTCTAGCCCCATTTAAAGAATCAGTTAGTGGTGTTTTCTCTGCGCCGATGTATTTTGAATTCACTGATCAAGGTATCGATAAAGCTAACGCGCTGGAACAAACGTTAAAACCGTTAGGAATTAATCCGGAACATATTATATCTTTTGGTGATGGGTACAATGACCTATCTTTGATCAACTATGCTGGAATGGGCGTCGCTATGGGAAATGCCGTTGATGAGTTAAAACAAGCAGCTAATCATGTCACCGCTTCTAATAATGAAGATGGAATCGCCCAATCCTTAGCTAAGTTCCTTTAATCAACAAAAAGAGTAGGAGCAAAAAATCCTACTCTTTTTTTGTGTTCCTCACATAATAAGTTATACTTATACTAATCAGACTGAAAGGTGTTTTATGTGATGAATTTAATACTTAAATTAAAAAACCTAGATAAACTTACAACAAGCGAAGAAGTTCTTGTTGCCTATATTCTTGATTTTCCAGAAAAAGTCATTCATTTTTCTCCAAAAGAATTAGCTGAACACTCTTATGTTTCAATTTCAACGATTTACCGTTTAATTAATAAATTAGAGCTGGATGGTTTAAATGATCTTAAATTTGCCTTGGTCAACTATCTAAATGAACATACAACTGAACAAATAATTGACATTGATTATCCTATTTCAGCTGAGGATAATCATTATGCCATGACTAAAAAGTTAAAAACAGTTTATGAGCAAACGGTTCAATCGACCATTGATACGAACAACTTTGACACGATGGCGTTCAATAGTGAGTTACTTAAAAATGCTGAATTTATCGATATTTACGCCACATCTGCCAATATTTATTTTGCCCAAAATTTTCAATTTCAAATGCAGGAAATCGGTAAACAAATCAATGTACCAATCGACGATTATATGCAAAACCTATCCGCTGCAAACAGTACACCCAATCATTTAGCTATCGTTGTTTCATACGAAGGACGCGGCTCTAGTGTAAAAAAAATCTTAGAAACCCTCAAGAAAAATCAAAGTAAAATTCTATTGATCACATCGAAGAAGAGTCCTTTATTACATAAAAAAGTTGATGGTATTTTCCTCTTCTCTTCAATGGAAAATCATTACAATAAGATTTCCTCCTTTTCAACACGTTTGTCTTTAATGTATATTTTTGACAGCCTCTATTTAAGCTATTTCAACCAAGATTACGAGAAAAATTTAGCATATAAATTAGAAAATTATCAAAAGATGAATCCAAATTTGATTTAAATCATTCAAAAGTGACTGGAACAAAAAAAACCAATAAACGGTGCAAAAAAATTAGCTTCTTCAACAATTTTCTAAAAACCGCACGATGCATAAAAAAGCATCGTGCGGTTTTTAGTTCAATTGCTCGAAACTAAACGACTTTTGTTACATTCTCTATTTATAACTTCTTTAATAAAAAAGACTAAACAAAAACAGATTGATAATTTTTGAACCACCTAATAATTGAAATATAAAATAAATAACACCAAAAGAGAGTATCAAAGTGAACAGTGTCAAACAAAATCGAACCCAAACATCTTCTTGTTTCCACAAGTGATCCGTAAATGATAAGCTAACCAGCAAAGCCGATAAACAAAATAGTCCTGAAACGATCATGAAAGAACTACTTAGCATAAAGGAAAGCACTAACGATAACAGACTCACGTAAACTGCTAAACTCGCTGGACTAAATAAAGAATCGAACGCAGTAGAAAATAACATTTTTTTCTTAGTCCGCTTATTGGAAATTAAGTAAAATACTATGACGATAAGGAAAAAGTACGCTCCTAGCAATAACAAGCTTTCTATAAATAAAGACAACGGTGTCTCACTAGAAAAATAGCTTATAATCACAATACTACGACTGATTGCTATACTATTAAAAACAATCAATAATAAGAAATTAATCACTCCAAAAATGGGAATTCTTTGTGCTTTTTCTTCCTCTGTCCCTTTTATCTGAGTATTTAACCAGCTAAAATAATTTTTACTTTCCTTTTTCAATTGCTGAACGGTTTGATTACTTTTCAGTTGTTCATTTAAATTTTGCTGCATTTGAACTGTTTTTTCTAAAACTGTTTCTTTTTGAGGCGTATCTACTGGTTCAGTTTTGCTTTGACTTTTACCACACGTTGGGCAAAACTTTGCCTCTTTTTTAATTTCTTTACCACAATGAATACAATTGTTCATTTTTACACCTCTACCCTTTTATTAACCCTACAGCTAGTTTCATTTTTAATACTCGATAAACAGATTCATTTAATTTTTCTTCGGTATACGCTCCTTGCTGGATTCCTTGTAGAACAAATGGAATCTGTTCTTGAAATGATGAAGACAAAATCAAATCATTTCCTGCTTTTAAGGCAGCTAGACCAGCTTCTTCTTGAGAAATAAAATCCGCAAGCCCCGCCATATCCATATCATCTGTCATGACCACTCCTTGAAATCCCAATTCATCGCGCAAAATATCATGGACTGGTTGAGAAATCGATGCCGGCATTGTCTCATCGATACTAGTAATAATATTATGAGACACCAAAATACTATCTGCTCCAGCAGCAATACCCGCTTTAAATGGCAAGAAATCATTGCTTCTTAACTCTTCTATAGGTCGAGTATCATAGACGATCTCAACATGAGAATCGCGATTATTTCCATAACCTGGAAAATGTTTTAGCGTTGACGTAATCTTTTGTTTTTTCAATTCCTCCACACTTATCTGTACATACTCACTTGTTTTCTGTGCATCTAACCCTAATGTTCGGTCATAAATAAAGGCTTCTGGATCAGTCGCAACGTCCGCATCAGGAAATAGACCCCCTTGAATTCCATAAGAGTGTAAGACTTCAGCTTTTTTTTGAATCTCTGAACGAATACCTGTCCAGCCAGATGCTTGATACACTTCTTGTGGGGATTGAAATACTTCTGGAACTAAATCTGTGCCTCGGCTCAAACGTGAAACCGTTCCGCCTTCTTCATCTGACGCAATAAATAATGGAAGTTTACTTGCAGCTTGATAAGAAGCTATTTTCTTCTTTAATGATGCTGCTGTTTCTGACTCCACATCACGACCAAACAAAAGATAACCACCTAAATGATAATTCTGAATACTTTCTAATTGTCCATCGATCGGTACACGAGCTAAAAATAATTGTCCGACTTTTTCTTCCAAGCTCATGGATGCAATTAGTTCGTCAATGATTTTTTCTTGATTTTTAACAGGTATTTGCTCTTTTTCGCTTGAAGAACTAGCGGTTTCTTGCTTCTCTTTATCAGTTGAAATAATGGTACTCTCCTGTTTTTTTGTATTTTCCTGACTCCCTTTTTGATTTACTAGCCAAATAATAGCTAAACTGATTCCGAAAATCATTAGTAAAATAAGTCCTGCGCTGACGATCATTTTTTTAGTATTAATTGTTTTTCCTCCTAAATTTAAAAGTATGGCAGGCTTGAGAAGTTAAATAGGAAAAAATCGAAACGAGCCCATGAAATCAACTGTTTATTCAATTCCTCCATTATCCACAACTTCAAAGTTCTCTTTGCCGCCTAAGCTTTGAATTTTAAAGCGATCTTCTCCCTCATCATAAATGAGCGTTGCCTTTTTGTAACGGAAAATCTGTGTGACATCTTGTTGTTTGTAATCTTTGTAGACGGTTTTATATTTGATCAGATACTGAACATCATATGTGTTCTTACCATTCATTTTAACCGATTCTACGGTTGCCGTCCCATTTACTGAATTTTTGACTTTACTATCACGGACCGCTTGGATAAATGTATCAAAATCCTGATATTCTGAATTGCCTTTCCCATCAGTAAAAAACGTTGAAAACTTTTGCTTTGTTGTTTCATCATAGGTCATGTACGTACTCGTATAGCTAGTAACATTCGAGTAAAAACTAGCTAAGAAATTTTCTACATCTGATTCAGATTTTATTCCTGAAAAATCTAAATTGATTGTCGATGAAAAATAATCCGGATCATATTTACTTGATTCAAAATTAGCATCATTGATTTCAAATTGTTTAGTTTCGATAACACTTTTATTCGCCAATGTTTTTTTCAGCTGAAGCGTGATTCCTTGATGCCAAATTTGATCTTTGACTTCCAGTTCGCCTGTTGATAGTTGACCTATTTTTTTATCATCAATAAAAACATCCGCATCGGAAATATTTGATGTCACTTTAAATGAAACTTTACGAAAATCAAGATTTACTTGGTTCATCTGCTCATAGTCACTGCCTTGAGACTGAACTAAATCAATGGTTGTTTCGCTTTTTTCACCTGCTAACTCACCTTTTACTGTGTATTCTGCTGGGGTCAACGGTCCCCAAACAGTTTGAAATTGCGTTTTGTCTGTTGTTTCTTTTTCTTGATTATTTAAAAATAATTTCATGTCTTTTTGATTTGCGGTAACAGTGATATATTTGGGTTTTAACTCAAAGTGATAGTCATCAAATAAAAAGAATTTCTTACCCTTTTTTTTCAATGCCAGCTCACTTGTTTGATTATTTTGACTTTCTAAATTTGTGATCAAACGCGAAAAAGCTGCTCTGTGTTTATTTTGTTGGTAATAGGCAAAATAGGTTTTTAATTCATCCTTTGTTACATTATAATTAGGATCCGTTGAAACCGTCAATTTTTTCATCTGATCTATATCTTTGTTTTTAACGATTTCTATCATTCTTTTTGATTGGTTCTCATAACTATAATAACTTTTTGCAACAAAGTAGCTCCCGCCAATCAGACACATTACTACCGCTGATATCACTATCAGGATTTTTTGTTTCTTATTCATCGGTGGTTTAGTTACGATTGGCAATTCTTTTTTGCTTGGTTGTAACGTTTCTTGTGAGACTGACTTTCCACACGCTGGGCAGAATTGATCATCATCTTCTAGAGATGCTCCACATGAACATGTCGCGTGTTTAACGGTTTCATGTTCTTTAGCTTCGCTTTTTACTTCAACCTTTGTTTGATCGTTTCCAGAAGTTGTTAGCTTCTCTCCACAATTTTCACAAAACAATGCTTCTTCTTGATTTTCATATTGACAAGAATGACAAATCTTCATTTTTCTCTCCTATTTTCTTTCATTTTTTTCACCCTATTCTATCATTCTATTTTACGCTCAAAGAGTCAACTATTTTTGTGTTTTTATTCAATATATTTTTGTTTTTATTGATATATGGACAATACTTTTTGTCTATTTAAATAACTAATCTAATTTAATTCCTAATTTTTGACAAAAAAATAGGCGCATGAGATGCTTTAAACGTAGTAAACAAAAAAAGAGAGAAGGTTGGATTTTTATGTCAACAATGGTTTTTGTAAATTTCCCAGTTACTGATGTAAAACGTTCTACTGAGTTTTATGAAAAGTTAGGTTTTAAGCAAAACGTCGATTTTTCTAATGAAGAAACAAGTTCAATGGTTTGGGATGATAATTTTTGGATTATGCTGTTAAATCATGATTTCTATAGTAAATTTATCAAAGATAAAAAAATTGCAGATGCGAAAACAACTAGCGGTGCTTTGATTGCATTTAGTATGGAAAGTGCTGATGCTGTGAAGAAATTTGGCGAGACAGCCAAAGCAAATGGCGGAGATTATTATAAAGTTGATATGGGGATTCCCGAGGATATGATGTTTGGACTTGAAGTGCAAGATCCAGATGGTAATACTTTGGAACCTAATTGGATGCAAATGTAAATTATTAATCGGATAAACATGTTCATTCGATTTTAAAAGAGGAAACAAAAGTTTTTATACTTTCGTCTCCTCTTTTTTAATTCCTTAAAAATTCCATTATTAGAATGTCAAAATCTTACTTGATTTGCCTCTCAATTATATTTCTAGATATCTCCCTTATCGAATTCATCGCTATTTTGCTCATTTCCCTCCGCCAAACGCTTCTGTAATTCCTTATCATAATTTCGAGCAGCTGGTATCATAAAGTTGATCACACCACATATAAGTGCGCCAACTCCTGCAATCACGAACATTTTTTCGACACCAATTTTATCGGCTAATGGTCCTGCAAAAATTAAGCCTACGGGTCCAGTAATGCTCATCAATGAGTTCAATACACCTAATACGCGTCCAAGTACATTCGGTTCATAGCTTTGCTGGATCATCGCCATCAACAAAGTATTAAAATACGGTGTTGCAAAGCCAGCAATTGCATTTAAAAGAATAAAATAGATAAAGCCTTTACTGGTCGCTGGTAGCAAACCACTCAAGCTAATCGTTACACCAATCACAGCATAAGCAAAAAAGATCAGGTTCATTCGATTTTTCCAATTTCCAAAAATTCCGATCACAGCTCCGCCAATCAACATTCCCACAGAGTAAATCACTTCTACCAATCCAGCTTGACCAACTGATCCATTAAAATAATTCATGGTCATCAAAGGATATAAACTGGCCGCTGGCATAAATAACAACATAAAGATCGCTCCGACAATCGTGATATACCAAAGACCTTTGTTTTCAAATAGTTTTTTAAATCCAAATTTAGTATCGGCTAAAAGATGAATCGGTTCTCCTTCTGAGGTGATTTTTGGAATCGTGACTAGTGTCAGTAAGCCAACCCCAAAGACGGCCCCAAGAACATCTAACAAAATCAGAAAATTCATAGAAGTCATCGAGTACAGCACTGCACCTAAGGCTGGAGCAATGATAAAGTTCGCCGATTGAACCATGCTAAATTGACCATTGACCTTCGTCAGCTCATCTTCTGGTACCATCGTAGGTAATATTGACTGGATTGTCGGCATTTGAAAAGTTTGCGCAATCGATCGAATCAATAGCGATGCAAACACTAACCACAGGGGGAAATCTGCTGATATCGTTCCAACAATTGATAATATCAGTGCAAAGATCGCAACAATAATGTCTGTCACAATTAGCAACAGTTTTTTATTCCACCGGTCGATCAAAGGTCCTGCAAACGGACTCAACAACACCATCGGCAACATTCCTAAAAGCATCGCAAAACTCAAAATGGTCGCGGACCCTGTTGTCTTTGTCAAATACCAGATAATAGAATATTGCACTGCCATGCTTGTAATACCTGATAAAAATTGGCCTGTTAAAAACAAATAAAAGTTTTTTTTCCATTTAGCAGGCTCAAATAAAGTTGGATGTTTAGACATAAGAACACTCCTCAAGTGATTTATTATTATTTACGTTAAAGTCATAATAACCTCTTCTAATTTTGAAGCGTTTTTCCAAAATTTGAAAAGCCTAGCCTTTTTCAAACAGATTGAATCGATCTTCCCCTTTATTAGGAAGACCATTTAGTTATTCTTTTTCAGCTTTCTATAGGTTGATTTTAACTGACGTGTTGTTTTCAAACAAGCAATTGATTTTAGCTTTTATGCCGGTCATCACTTGTAAACTAAAAACCAATCACACATGTATGCGATTGGTTCAGTTAGTAATTATTCCTTTTTCCCCTTAATCATACTAATAATCTTTAAGTAAAATCCAAGAGATTATTTATTAGGTTTCATCACTGTAACGATTTCTTCTTTATATTCTTTCCTATCCTCTGATTATTTAAAATTTGCCACCATTTATTCAACTTCATTATTGTGCTGACTAATTTGTGTCATATTCGTTGGAAGAAACAGTTTAGGATTGATTTTAAGTAACAACAACAAAACAACTGACGTTGCGATTGCCGTAGCCAAGCCACTTAATCCATTCATTACAAATGAAAATAGCCAAGGATTCATTCCCCAAAGAGCAAAACTTCCCCAGAAAATAACACCCGCAATAAAGTGCCAAAAATAGCGCATCAGAGTACCAAAAAAGGAAGCATAAATAATAATTCGACTACTCTTCCCAAACTCTTTATTTCTGATTGCTTGTTGCAATTTACCACTATAAACGCCTGCAAAACCTGCAAAGCCAAAAGCCAATATATATTCAATAATCACTTGAATCGGCATCAAATAATACACCTGTGCCGTTGGAAAATGCAACAACCCCCAAATAAATGCAGAAAAGAAGCCAGCCTTAGCTCCCCTTCGTAAAGCAAAAAGAGTAATAGGAATCATCCCCAATGAAATTGAAAAACTACTACCGATACTCGTTGGAACAAAAGACAACACCATCGCAATCGCTGCAACGATCGTGCCTTCTATCCAAATTCGTAACTCTGATGTTCTTTGCATACAAAAAACTCCTCCTTGTAGAACGACCAATTCACAAAGGAGGAGTAAAAGCATATCTTTACTCCATCACAATTCCTACGCTCGTACTAACGAACAGGTTCAAGGGTTTAGAGTGGTTACTCATTCTCAGCCAAGGCTCCCCTTTGTGATGGGTTCTATTTAATTTTTAGTGGCTATCACTTTCTGATAACATTAAAAGAGTAACATGTTGTTCAAAAAAAGTAAAGAAACGACTTTAAGAAAAAAGAGTAGTCTTCTTTTATATACATAAGGTAAAATAGAATTAAAATAAGGAGGAATAGAATGAAAAAAAAGGTAAAAAAAGTTGGTTCGATTTTGATAGAAATGTGCTTAGGCAGTGCAGGCGGATATTTTAGCGTATATCTAATCCTGAAAAACAATGTTCATTTTTCAGGATTAGATATAGTGATCTTTATTTTGGCGTTAATCATTTCTTATATCATTCATATCATTATCCATGAAGCAGGACATGGTATATTTGGAAGCATGACTGGTTATAAAATGGTAAGTTATCGTATTTTCTCTTTTATGTGGGTTTGGCAAAAGGATGGTTCGATTGCTTTTCGACGTTTTAAGGTTCCTGGAACCTTAGGACAATGTTTGATGGCTCCACCACCCTATGAAAAAGGAAGCTTTCCTTTTTATTTATATTTGCTAGGAGGCGTTTTAGCTAATTTGATTTCTAGTCTTATTGTTGGCTTGTTATTTGTTCCTCATTCTATGATAGCATTCGCCTTTGTTATTGCAGGAGGTTTTATCTTCATTACGAATACGCTGCCAATAGGCTTTAATGATGGTATGAGCATAAAAACCGCCTCTTCTAGTGAACAACAACAATATTTACTATATATCCAATTTGAAGTAAATTATCAATTGAATCAGGGAAAAACGTATATTGATCTTCCAGAAAGTTACTTTGTGCTAGAAACAGCAAAGCCTAAGCAAACTTATTTCAATGATTATCAACAACTTTTAAAAATTGCTCGTTTCGCAGAACAGCACAACTGGATCGAGCTAAACAAGCACATGGAATCATTGTGGTCACGCTTAGATGACTTGATTTCTTTATATCAAGTTGAAGTTAAAAAAGAGTTGATTTTTGCTTTGGCCATTACTCATCCAGAAGATCCACGCATTGCTAATTTATGGTCTGATAAAAAAGTAAAAATGAGCTTGAAACAGCCTTTGATGAGTAATAAGCGAATAGAAGCTGCTTATTATTACTTTGTTGAAAATGATGATAACGCTGCTTTAGATTTTTTGAAAGCTGGAAAAACTTTAGTACATAAAGCTCCTAACCCTGGTGACGCTAAAGCTGAAATGAAATTGAATGACTGGCTTCAAGAGCAAATTATAATAAGTGACAATACTAGATGTTAATACACAAAAAAGTGACTAGCCTGATTTTTCTGAATCAGACTAGTCACTTTTTTGAATTAACATCTAATCAAATCATTTTCGATATTATTTCTACTCATGCTTGCATACAAAAAAACACCCCCTATATAAAGTAGGAGTGTTCTAGTCTCTATTCAGACCTGATTTATTTTTCTCTGGACAGTTGCTAAAAAATTTCTCTGTTTACTAATAATCACCTTTAATTACAAAGAAAGAACCTCGAATTGTTCCAGCTAATTTTGATTTTTGACGAACAAATTTAAATTTCCCTTCAAATTCAACTGGAATGTCCATCCCATCAGATAACTTAAAACCAACCGCACGTTTGCCACCTTTTTCAAGGGTATACATCACATTGACAGCCAAACCGTTCTCATAAAAAACATAAGCCATCTTAATACCATCTACTTCAAAGCTCGATATTTCCAACGGTTTATATGGAAAATACATATCTCGTTCAGCCAAAATTTTTTCGATCCAAGCTAAAGTTTCAGGATCAGCACTTGCTGGTACCGTTACAAATTCATGTTTGTACTTGTTCCAATAATAGCGTGCTTCATTGGCACGTAAACCAGCTAACGCATCTGCAACTGGAGAGCTTTCAAATCCGATCGTTGATACGCTTTTAAAATCCACCTTATAAGACATTTTTACTCCTCTTTTCTTTAACTTTAGTTTTATTATATGCAAAGTAGAACTTAGTGACAAATAATAAAACTGATGCTTTTTTTGTGGAATCTGTTGTAATTTGAAATTTTTTTTACTATAGTTAAAGCTGTAAAAGAACAACTAGCAAAACTTTGGAGGACCTATTATGAAAATTTTATATATATCAATATCTGGCAATACTCGATCTTTTGTTCAACGTTTAAAAACGTATGCTTTTGATAAGTATAATGTACCGATCGAAGTAAAAGAAATTCATGAAAATTCCGTTTTTGAAGACGAAACAGCGCCTTTTTTCACCTTTGTTCCAACTTACTTAGATGGCGGAAATGGCGTAGATAATGGAGATACAGAAATTTTAACTGAAACTATGCGTGAATACTTAGAGTATCACGGAAACTACAGATATTGTCTAGGAGTAGTCGGAAGCGGCAATAAAAACTTTAATCATCAATATTGTTTAACGGCTAAACAATATGCACAAAAATTCGACTTTCCCTTTTTAGCAGATTACGAACTTCGCGGAACACAGGAAGACTTAGAACGTGTTTACACTATAATGAAACAAACAATCAGTGAATAATTGTTTTATAATTGATAATTTAAACGAAAAAATGAGCCGGAAACAAACGAAAAATCAGTTTGTTTCCGGCTCATTTTTATGCCATCAATTACAATAATTCTTTTCTTAATTCCTCATCTGTTCGATCAGATAAATACTTAGGTGCAATATCCAAAACTGTAAACGCTCCAAATTGTTTTTCTCTAGCCAGACGTACACACGCTCTGGCATACGCAACTAAAACACTTGCCGTAAATTCCGGATTACTTTCTAGTTGTAAATTATATTCAATAACCTGTTTCGTATTTTCATGCGTTGTGCCAGTATGAAGAACCGTTCCTCCATGTGGCATTTCCTTGTGCTCTTGATCTAGTTCCGCTTGGGAAATAAAATGAACTTCAGTATCATACTCAGCAAAATAATTAGGCATTGAAACAATTATTTCACGAATTTTTTCTCCATCGGCTCCTTCATCAAGCACGACAAAACATTCTCTAAAATGTTTATCACGAGTAGTTAAATCCAGCTGCTCACCCGCTTTTAGTTTTTCAATAACATCGTTATTTGGAATCGTATATTGAACGGCATCTGCAACACCGGCAATTCGTCTTAATGCATCTGAATGCCCTTGGCTGACTCCTTTTCCCCAAAATGTATTTGTCTGTCCGACAGGTAAAATACTTTGAGCATACAAGCGATTTAAACTAAACAAGCCTGGATCCCATCCCGTTGAGATAATTGAGGTTGTTTTATTTTCTTTTGCTACTTTGTCCACTTTAGCAAAATGCTCTGGAATTTTAGCATGTGTGTCAAAGCTATCGATGGTATTAAATGAATGCGTCCATTCTGGCGTTTGCGCTGGTAAATCTGTCGCTGATCCTCCACATAAAATACAAACATCAATAGCATTTTTTTTAGACGTAAGCTCCTCCATTTTATAGGCTTGTCCACCTTCTGTTTGAACCAATTCAGGTGATCTTCTTGTAAAAATGCCTACTAATTCCATGTCTTTATTTTGCTTAAGCGCGCGCTCAACGCCACGTCCCAGGTTCCCGTACCCGATAATTGCAACTTTTATCATACTTACATTCCTCCACTTCTATGAATCAAATTATACCAAAAGAAAAAGTCATTTGACAATCGGAAGTTGGGCATTCGGTTTTTGAAAACAGAGCATTTGGACGCCAAGTTAGTTTATATTCAATTGTTTCTTTAATTCCGATGTAACTTTTTGTTTCTCTTCTTCTGAAATACGCTGATATGAAATCCCTCCATCGCCAGTATAGCCATCACCTGTAAACCCTTCTCCTTGCATTTGATAACTCTCAATATCGCCCAGGGCTTGCTGGTAATTTTTCATTAATAATATCATTTGATCCAAAGTCATATCCGTTTGTCCATTATCTCCAATGACATCTAATAATTCTTGGTATCGAAGAACATTTTTCATAGAAGTTAATTCTTTAGTAAGCTGAATCGTTACTTCCCGCTGCCTTTTTTGTCTGCCGTAATCCCCCAACGGATCTTCGTATCGCATTCTCGCGTATTGTAATGTTTCCCAACCACCTAAATGCTGTTTTCCTTTTGGATAATGGATTCCTTCTGCATCGAACTCAAAATCATTATTGACCGTAACTCCACCAACCGCATCACTTAAATCCGCTAAACCATCCATATTGATCACAAAATAGTGATTGATTGGGATATCTAAATAATGTTCAACCGTATCGATCATCATTTCGTCACCACCAAAGGAATGTGCATGATTGATTTTATCGTACATTCCATCTTTCCCAATGATTTCTACATAAGCATCTCTTGGAATACTTGTGATCGTTGTTTTCTTTAATTGATTATTCACCGTTACAACCATGATAGTATTCGCTCGAAAATCCGTCTTACGCTTTGAATCATTGGCAATTCCTAAAAGTAAAAAACTGGCCGGCTCGCTCTTTCCCAATTGCGCAGATTTAGTTTTTCGATTTAACGGCTGATATATTTTATCTGCTGTTTTTTGAACATTCTTAAACACACTTGCACCATACACTGAAGCGCCCGCCACGACAACTAAAAGAAATGTTAAGGCAGTTAAAATCGTTCTTTGAATAAATCGTTTTTTTGTTTCTGACGTTGCCAATTTCTTATTCAAATAAACTCTTTGAAGACAAGTGTAGGAAAAATTTACCCAAATAAAACTTAATAGAAAACCTGCGATGATATCACTTGGATAATGAACTCTTAAATAAATTCGACTAAAGCCGATCAACAGAACATAAAGGAGCAATAGACCTTTTAAGCCATTGTAATTTTTCGTTTTCTTTGGAGAAAATGTGTGGATGACCAAAATGACTGAACATGCCAAACACATTGCTAAAAGTGAATGTCCACTAGGAAAACTGTAAGAGGTCTTCTCCGCTAATTGTTCTACATTTGGCCTTGTCCGTGCAACCAGATGTTTCAAGATAAAACCAAAAGCACTAACTATTAAAACATTGCTACTCATCCAAATAGCTAGTGCTTTATGCTGATTTCTCCATAGGACAAATGAAACTATAAGACTCACGATAAAAATAGGGACGATTGTTGTAGTTTTTGCAAATAGATTCACCAAACTAGTCAGTGTTTCATTTGGTTTCCAATTAAATTGATAAATCCATGAATCTAAATTAGTGAACCAAGTAACCTTTTTAACAACTAAAAAACTAAGTAATGAAAAAAGTACAATACTAAAAATAACTGGCGTAAATTTCTTTTCTTTCGACATATACATGTGATAAAATCCCTTCATTCCTATATTCATTAAAAAAACTAATTCAAACTTGGTTCGTAAATATAAGCATTACCTAAAAAACTGCTAAAAGATTCTATTTCCTATTAGTTAGGAGTGAATCATTTAGCAGTCTTTTCCATCTCCAACCAACCTCACTCCAAAAAAACACAAGCAGGTACAAAGACGGTATACATTCAGTAAATGCAATCGGTTGCTACTTTACCAAAAGAAAAAAGCCAAACATTTTTTTCCTAAGACGTTTGACTTTCAATCAATCTCATCGTCTGAGTTTTAGCACTATACAACGTAAAGAAAAATTCTTAGCTATTTTATGAAAAGCCTTAATTCGACAATTCCTGTTTTACACATTGGCGTCTTTCGACGTTTCTGCGCAATAGCCTATGTTTGTATAGGAGCCTCACCTAACAAGGTTATTTATCTATTCATTTTGTTAAATAGTACCGCTATGAAAAAGTTTTTTCAAGTTATTTTAAGAGTCTTTATGTTTTCTTAATTTTAAATCACAAATTTGATTTAGGTTGTTTGAATGAAGAAATAGAACTTGCAACAAAATAAAAGTCGCACAATGCAAGATGAAAGCATTATGCGGCTCGAAGGAAATATAAAAGTTATTTTAATTATTTACGTTTGGGACATAAAAAGCCAAATAGTTTTATCTGAGCCAGTTGCTTTACCAACAGTAATATAGTCTCCATATGTATTTACTGGAGAACCATTATGGTAAACATTGCTTAATCCTGTTTCTTGTTCACTAATCATAAACGAAGCTGCATCACTTTTTTTACTTAAATAAATATACCCTCTATTTGATACTGTAAAATAGTTATAATCTTTAAAAATAGGATTAGCAGACCTAATTTTGTAATAGCTAATAGTCCCCGGTTCTTTTTCTAAGTAAACACCTTCACTTTTACTACCTAACGTTGCATATTCCCAATTATTTAAGTCACGTCGGCCTGTAAAATATCCTTTTATCTTATTAGTATTTGCGTCTCCTCCGATCATCGCAGCTTTCCCAGTGGGCAGCGCTGCATAGCTATCAATACCAAACGATAAGCTTACACCAATCAATGTACTCAAAACCATAAAGAAACTGACCAATCTTTTAACATGTAACAATCTTCCTGTTGCCTTCATCATTATTACCACCTTTTCTATTTGTGAAATATATTACATGATAATAATAATATTTTTCTAACACAAAAAACGTTCAATATATTACTTTAAAAGTAGATTTATGGACTTTTTGAAAATTATAATAACCACAAAGAGCGTATTGAGGCAAAAAAAAATTCTGTAACAGTCAATATTTTCAAAAAAAAACACCTTTTTGACCTAAGCAGTCTATTTGCTTCATAATACCCATTTTATGAAAATAAGAAAGAAGCTAGAAATGGCTTAAAACAGCCTTTACTAGCTTCCGTTGTATTATAATTTTTTTTACTCACTAATCGCTTACTCATCTAACTCTTCAAACTGAGAGTTATAAAGTGACGCATAATAACCACCTTCAGCAAGTAGTTCTTCATGTGTTCCTTGTTCCTTGATATCACCATCTTGCATATAAAGAATTTTATCTGCATCTTTGATTGTTGATAGACGGTGCGCAATAACAAAGGATGTACGGCCAGCCATTAAGTTGTTCATAGCTCCTTGGATCAAGCCCTCTGTTCTTGTATCAACTGATGATGTTGCTTCATCAAGTATCAAAATCGGTTTGTCAGCTAAAATAGCACGAGCAATCGTTAGTAGTTGTTTTTGACCTTGAGAAATATTTGACGATTCTTCATTTAATTCCATGTTATAGCCGCCAGGTAATGTTTGGATAAAGTGGTGAACGTGAGCGGCTTTCGCTGCTTCATAGACTTCCTCATCTGTTGCATCTAGACGACCATAACGAAGGTTCTCCATGATGGTTCCTTTAAATAACCAAGTATCTTGTAAAACCATCCCGATATTTTTACGTAAATCTGCACGATTGAAGTCTTTGATATTATGACCATCGATTTTAATCGCACCAGATGTTACATCGTAAAAACGCATCAATAGTTTAACCATGGTTGTTTTACCTGCACCAGTTGGTCCGACGATTGCCACTGTTTGGCCTGGATCGACATGTGAACTGAAATCATTGATAATGATTTTGTCTGGTGTATAACCAAAACGAACATGTTCAAAGTCAACCATTCCTTTGGCTTTATCGATTTTAACCGGATTTGGTACTGTTTGTGCTTCTTCGTCCTCTTCTAGGAATTCGAAGACACGTTCAGCAGCTGCTGCCATAGATTGAAGTAAGTTTGATACTTGGGCTAATTGAGCAATTGGTTGTGTTAAGTTACGAACGTATTGGATGAATGCTTGAATATCTCCGACCGTGATCGTACCATTATAAGCTAAGATCCCACCAAAGATCGCTACTGCAACGTATCCTAGATTTCCAACAAAGTTCATGATTGGTTGCATCAAACCAGAAAGAAATTGTGATTTCCAAGCTGATTTGAATAGTACATCATTTTGTGTTTTAAATTCTTCAAGAGAATTTTCTTCATCATTGAAAAGACGTACGATATTGTAGCCACCGATTGTTTCTTCTACTTTACCATTGATCACACCAAGATATTCTTGTTGTGTTTTAAAATATTTTTGAGAGTTTTTTACCACAATCAAAATTAAGATCATTGAAATCGGTACAATCAAAATAGCAATCCCTGTCATTTGCACAGAAATCGATAGCATCATTATGATAACCCCGATGATTGTAAAGACAGATGTGATCAACTGTGTAATTGATTGGTTTAATGATTGACCTAAAGTATCCACGTCATTCGTGATACGAGATAATACTTCACCAGTCGTACGACTTTCAAAATAGTTCATCGGCATGCGATTGATTTTTTCTGAAATCTCTTTACGCATTCGATATGTGATTTTTTGCGAAATCGTTGACATGATCCAGCCTTGAATGATCCCGAAAGCTGAAGCCACTAGATAGAGTCCTAGCATGAAGAGTAGAATTCCACCAATTTTATTAAAATCAATTCCACCAGTTCCTTGATATTTTTTTATCAAACCATTGAATAGTTCTGTGATGGCTTGTGATAAGATTTTTGGACCCCAAATATTAAATACAGTTGAAGCAATTGCAAAGATCATTACAAAGAAAACAGGTATTTTATAAGCACCAATATAGGAGATTAATTTTTTTAGTGTTCCTTTAAAATCTTTGGCTTTTTCCACTGGAGCTCCATTTCCAGGTCCGCGTCCGCCACGAGGGCGATTTTGTGTTTGTTCTGCCATTCTATTCGCTCCTCCCTACTCAGCTTCTTCTATGCCTAATTCAGCATTGCTCAATTGTGATTGGGCAATTTCTTGATAGACAGTGGATGATTTCATTAATTCATCATGTGTTCCATGATCGACTACACGACCTTCGTTTAATACGATAATATTATCTGCATGAAGGATCGTAGATATTTTTTGGGCAACGATGATTTGTGTTGCGCCTTTGATATTTTCAGATAAAGCTTTACGTAATGCTACATCCGTCTTATTATCAAGTGCTGAGAATGAATCATCAAAGATCAAGATTTTAGGATTTTTCGCTAAGGCACGAGCAATCGATAGACGTTGTTTTTGTCCACCAGAAACGTTCGTTCCGCCTTGAGAAATTTCTCGGTCATAGCCTTTTTCATTTGAATCGATGAATTCTTCTGCTTGGGCAATTTCAGCTGCTTTTCGCATTTGTTCATCAGAGATATTAGCATCCCCAAATTTGATATTTGATGCGATATCGCCTGAGAATAAGATCCCTTTTTGCGGCACAAATCCAATGATTTCATGTAATTTATGCAAGCTCATTTCACGAACATCGATGCCATCGATCGTGATTCGTCCACCCGTTACATCAAACAGGCGTGGAATCAAGTTAACGATTGTAGATTTACCTGAACCTGTTGAACCGATCAAGGCAGTTGTTTGTCCTGGTTTGGCCGTAAAGTTGATGTGATGCAACACATCTTCGTCAGCATCACCATAACGGAATTCTACTGCTTCAAATTTCACTTCACCTTTGAAGTCGTGATCATCTTTTGGATGTTCTGGATCTTTGATTGTTGGTTCTGTTTCAAGTACTTCTTCCACACGCCCAGCAGCAACGTTGGCACGAGGTAAAATAATTGAAACCATTGATAACATCATGAAAGCCATAACGATTTGCATTGTATACGTGATAAAGGCCATCATATCCCCAACTTGGAGTTGACCGTTATTCATATTGTGTCCGCCGACCCAAACGATCAGAACAGAAATACCATTCATCAATAACATCATGACAGGCATCATAATCGACATCGCACGGTTAACAAATAATTGTGTTTTCATTAAATCAGTGTTGGCGCGATCAAAGCGTTTTTCTTCAAATTTTTCTCGAGAAAACGCACGAATAACAGGTAAACCAGTGATGATTTCACGAGAAACCAAGTTTACTCTATCGACTAAGTTTTGTAATGCTTTAAATTTAGGCATCGTTGTTAATAGTAGAGTTAATACTAAGATTAAGACAGCACCAACTGCTACACCGACGATCCAGCCCATACCCGTTCCTGTTTGATAGACATTGTAAATCCCACCAATACCTAAGATCGGTGCATATAACACGATACGCATGATCATTACGATCCCCATTTGCATTTGCTGGATATCGTTGGTATTACGTGTAATCAATGAAGCTGGGGAGAATTTCTCCATTTCAGTGTTTGAAAATTGTAGCGTCCGTTCATATTGACCGACACGCAAATTTCGTCCAACAGATGCAGCTACTAATGAGGCAATCAACCCGACGATAATTGCAGCTACCGCTGAAACAAGGGTTAAAAGAACCATTTTTGTTCCCGTTTTGACCATGTAATCTGTTTGAATTTGTTTTGTATTCATATCTAGGGCTTTGTATTCAGCCAGTGTGAATTGAATTCCCACTGTTTTCATTGAGTCTGCCCCTAGATCACCTAAGCTTTTTTTCGTAGCATTACGAGCTGTTTCGACTTTCTCTGGCATAGCGTCTGTTTTTGTTTTGATTGAATCAGCTAAGGTTTTAGCTTGCGCACCTTTTTCTTGTGCTTGGGCTGCCAACTCTTGTGCTTCAGTTCCTTTTTCCATTGCTGTTGTAGGATCAGTTGCTGAAGCTGCCGCTGCACCTGCTGCTTTAGCTTGCTCACTTAATGTCGTTGCTTGTTCGCCAAGTTGTTTGGCTTTAGCTGCATCTTCTCCGATTGCTTTATAATCATCGATTATTGCTTTAGCTTCACTTCCGCTTGATGAATCTTTAGATTGAGAAGTTGCCAGCATCATCATTGGCAGATTAAAAATATCTGCTAACTTGGCTTCTGTCATGCCATCTTGAAGATTTAATTTATAGACTTCAACTTCTTTTCCATCGATTTTTTCAGTTGTCAATTTATAGTTGTCTTCAATTATTTTTTTCTCATCATCTGTCATGAACATTTCAATTCCCTGAAGAGATGTTTTCCTGATTTTTTCAGGTGTAGAATATTCAAGCCCTCCTTGTTGAATACCAACATCGACGATACCTGATGTTAATTTTGGTAAGCTTAAATCACTATTTGCCTGTACAACTAAAAGCACAAGAACTGCGATGACCGCATACCAGTATTTGCCTAGATATTTGAAAATCTTCACTATTGGTCACCTTCCTCTTTCTGGGAAATTTGTTGGGAGTAGTCTACGAATTTCGCAGTTAGCTCGATGAACTGTTTCGTGTCTGTTTCTCCCATTAGTTTAAAAATCCTAACGATCTTATCGCGCATTTCTTTCTTTTGCAGCTTGGCTGCTTTTTTACCACAATCTGTTAATGTAACATTGATACGGCGACGATCATCTGGGTCCATCTTACGTTCGATTTGCCCCTTTTTTTCTAAACTGCCGAGAACCACCGCAATACGTGCGCTAGATAGGTTTAGTGATTCTGCTAAATGCTTTGGACTAGTTGGTTCACCGTAACGCGCAAGAAATTTAATGACGATACTTTCACCTTGGTTACTCTTTTCTAGTCTGCTAAATGCACTATGCCGATTTTGAACCATTAGACGCATAAGCTCTTGTTCGGCTTCTTCTGCGTATGACATATGACTCCTCCTTTTTTCAAAATAATTACTTTTCACTATTAATAGCTAATAGTGTTAGTAACTAATGCTGTTTGATATTAACGCAAATAGCTTTTGATGTCAATAGTCTTGGATTAAAAATTTAAATGAATACGGTTTTATTTTAAAATCTTAAAAAAGTGTTCTGAATTTGATTAAAAAGGTTGATTTTAGACAAAAAAATCTAAGAACAATTTTTTTACACCGTACTTAAATCATTTTTTTGAAAATTAGTTTCATAAATTGATACAGTTCTCTGAAAAAATAATGGTATAATCATTTTGTAACAAAATTATATCTTGAAAAGAGGAATTGAATAATGAAAAATGTTGTTGGTAAAATTGTCAAAGTTCTTTGCATCTTCGTTATTATTTTGGACATACTTGGTAGTGTCGCTTTGTTTTATGGAATGAATAAATACGACTCCTTAGGAATCTTTATTAATAATTGGCAAAATAATCTTTTTAACTTATCAAA
This sequence comes from Candidatus Enterococcus ikei, assembly GCF_017316105.1. NCBI lineage: Bacteria > Bacillati > Bacillota > Bacilli > Lactobacillales > Enterococcaceae > Enterococcus > Candidatus Enterococcus ikei. Next base: position 132,011 of record NZ_JAFLWD010000009.1, on the reverse strand, counting down.
TACAGACGCCAGAGCAATGAATTCCATGATACTATTTTTAGTTGTTCCTATTGTTATATTATTACTTTTACCAAAAAAAGAAAAATCTAATTAATTGTTAGAGTAAAAAAGAAAAGCCCGAGGGCTTTTCTTTTTTATCTTTAGTTAATCGGCATGTTTTTAAAAAGATAGTAACTTCCAAACTTGAGCGTCAACAAATAATTAATCTAGCTTTCAAAAAAATCTAACTAATTTTCTCCATTGAGTAGACTTTCTAGCTCAAACCCTGTATTCATTTTAGAATAAATTGAGCACACTACAAACAACTCTTTTCCTGCGAATTTAACCAATTTATATCGACCTGAAGATGCTGGGATATGATGATGACCATGAATAGCTCCTATTATGTTGTATTCTTCAAACAACTTTTCTATTTTCGGTTCTGAGCAAAAATAGTTTTTCTCATATGATCGGCTAGCTGGTGAAAGCATGCTCAGTTCATTAAATAATGGCGCATGTGAAACGATTACTGTTGGTACCTCATAATCTTTTTTTAGTAAATATCTTAATGAATTTAGGATAAATTTTTGTTGTTCTCTTTTTCGTTTTACTAGTACAACTGGAATTGTCAGTCCTATATAGCGAATACCATTATGAATAATACTACTGTTGTTTAGCACATTCATTTTAGGAAATCGTTTTTCCAGTTCGGCTTTTACACACTCATAATAAATATGATTTCCTACAGGCAACTTATACCACGAATCATCTGGATTCATTAAAAGATCTTGAAACCACTTATTTTTAAAAAAAGGGTTCCATTTTTCCCACTCTTTATCTTCTATATTATGACTTTTTGGCAAGACATCTGCTAATTCATGATTTCCTATAACGTAGAGTCCATTAATATCTTCATTTACTACCTGAGAATCTGATAGATCTCCAACCAAAATATTAAAGTTTTTATTTGTGAATGGAAGTTTCCCATCGATCGTATGAATATCAGAAATAACATTTACTGAATTTGTATTTTCAGTTTGGAGAACATTTTCAAAGTATTGTTCTAGTTCTCTAGGATCAACGCTATGTGCGGTGTAATTTTTTCTAACTTCAGAAAGCTCTTTGCCAAACTCTGATCGTAAAAGCAATTTATTATGTACAGGCACAGATTTTTTTCCAACAGCAATTGTATTTTCTATCGTTTGTTTTACTACTTGAGGAAGTAAATCTAATGCTGCTTCAATATCCGATTCAAAAGTTAACTGTTTATCCGAATTAAAACTGTTTTGCAAGTCTGATTCTAAGAGTTGTATATTTTTCCCATCAGTCATTATTGGTAATGCTTGGGTCAGCTGAACAACAAAATTTAGATATTCTGAAACATAGCCAGATATTCCTGTTTTTATATTTTCACTAAATAAAAACTTTCCTGCAAGATTGGCAGAAAGCGCCCCAGTTTCATCATGTTGGAGTAAACGTCCTAGAATTTGGATCTCAAATAGGGGATCTTCAAATATGGCGTTATACGCTTGAACAACTTTTGAGGAGTTTTTGTTGACTCGTTTGTTCGTTACTTGAAAAATACTTAGCTTAATATAGGTTTCCAAATTTGCTTTATGCGATTCGATATATTGGCGAACTTCTTGTGGATGAAGTAAATATTGAATTGCTGCACGTTGGATATAGTTTCTTGCGGTATCATATGGAATCGCAGAGTAGACAAGATCACCTCTGGAAACTACATTTAATGAGTTTTCTTTCATGTTAAAGGTTAATTGGAAGTAATCATTTCTAAAGACTGTTTTATTGACTGGACGTCGTTTATTTTCTGGATAAAGATCAAAGCGGGTAGTGAGTTCTGGAGGCAATATAATTTTAGATTCCACTGGTGATGAAGAGGATTGGTGAGCTACGCTTAAAGAGCCTTTGTTTTTGCTGGATTTCATTATTGTATTCCCCCTTCTCATAAAATATTTCACAGGATTAATACTAACAGAATAAAATCCTGCTGATTGTTTGTTACCCTAATTGTAGTATGCATTATTAGACAAATCAATTATTAAAAATAAAATTATTTTAATCATTCTACTTTTCATCCTAAAAGAATATAAAGAATTTTACATTCTAACCCTACCCTCAGCTTCTTCAACAAGTTCTTTTATCTCTTCACTTAATTTTATCCTTAGTTCCAACAAATATTGAAATTGTTCTTTAAATAAAATATTAAAATCATACCCTAACCAAAAAAGTTCTTCTTTATAATTTTTAGCTATTTTCTTAGTCGTTTGATATGTCTGTTCAATCGCATCACTTTCAATAAACTCTAAAGCTCTAATTTGTTCAGCTTTCATACTTATTTTATATAAAATTCCTTCTAAGTCTCTGGCCATAATATTATTCCTTTCGTATTATTGTGTCTTAGTAACTTTCACTTGAGCACCAGCAATTTGAAGAAACGTAACAATCTGAATACTATAAATAAAAAGTAGAATGACAACTAAAAAGCAGTATAATAAAAATATACAAAGAACTAAAATACTATGTTATCTCGTTATGTATTTCTACCAATTCTTATAACCATCATACATGCTAATTCGCATTAAATAGACAAAAAAGTTAAATAGACTGTGAATTAAGATAGTGACGAAGATATTTAAAGTTAAAATAAAGACTAAATTCAGAGTCAATGCGAAGATACATTTTACTGTTGAAGCTGCTCCTTGATAGAAAATATGTGCAATGACAAAAGCAAAAGTTGATAACAAGATGTATTGAAAGTTCTGATATCCTAAAATAAGACAATACTGATAAATAAAATAACGAAAAATCAATTCCTCTAAAACTGGAAAATAAACAATAGATTGAATAATCGTTCTATTCTTTCTATAGACAGATAACAATTTCTTACACTTCTTTTCAAGAATTAAATATTCAACAGCAAACAAAAGAAAAGATAGTGTTAAAACAGAAATTGCAGCAATCAACACAAACCAACTTTGCTGAAAAAAGAAACCATTGATTATTGTTACTAAACTTAAGCAAATGAGGTATTGAAAAAAGTTACTCTTTTTACCAATAATTGGAAGTCTCTTCGTCAAAAGTAGAAACATTCCAGGAAATAATGTAATCAGAAACAATAAATCATGCAATCGGATGTGGAAGATTGTTCACCACACCTCCTAATCTTTTATATCTTTTATGATGATATGGCGGATATGAAGGGAGATGTATGGATAATAACTCTGGCAAAATTACTCGACTCACTTCAAGGTTCATATGTTTAAACTCTGATGGAGTGATCGGTAAAAAAGCTGCATATTGACTAATTTTAGGCAAATCCTTTAATAGCTCTTTTAAATTTTTAACTTTTTCTGGACCTTTTTGTGTTTGATTTGGATTATGTGTTAATCCTGGCTTTCCATATTTCGCATAAAAAATGACATTATCATCTAAGTTGTCTATAATTTGAGTCTCTTTAGAAACAGATAAAAACTTCTCTTTATCTGTCCAAGGTACATTCATATTGTATTCTAATACAGTCAAACACTCCATAAATGCCCGATAAATAGATTTATCTAGTGAATAACCACCTTGAACGCCAACTGTATATTTAGGTAGGGTTCCCTTTTGATCCTTCGCCTCTATTTCACACAAAATTACATAAATAGACTTATCAAAAGTAATATCTGTAAAAGTGATATGGAACTTTGATAAAAAGCTTTTTACTGCTAACTGCTTATCAAACCAAAGTGAAAGGCGCTCATTATTATCTACATCAAGTATTTCCCCTTCAAAGCCACCATACCACCACAGATTAAATGAATCAATTTGTAAATATTCAATCAATGCATTTTCAACACTCTCAACCATCGTTTCATGGCAAGCTGTTCCCGTCGATACTGCACTGGTAATATATCTTTTTTCATTTTGGAATAGCTCTTCAGTGTACATCGTAACAAACTGTAACGGCATCCAAACTTTTTGCTCTGGATCAATAAGAGAATTCATTGCTATCCATTGAATACCATCTTCTGGTAAAATATAATTTTTTTGCTCAGACTCAGAATAATATGAATTAATATATTGTAATTCACATATCAAATCCCGTTTATATTCTTGTCTCAATTTTTCATATGAGCTGAAAACAACACGATCCTTAATAATCGCCGGCAACAACGAATACGTATAACGCTCAGCACTTTCACCTAAAAAGCTAACTAATGTTTCATTGAAATTAACACCATAACCACTTAAATGATAGCTTATCTTTGGCATATCCTTAGATATATGTTTTTCAAAATTGACAAAATTAGCTGTTAAGTAATGGTATTTCATAATTGGAAAAGAGCTCGAACCTAGAAAAAAGTTGTTTTTATCCCAAATTCCGGTTACATTTCCGCTTAAAATATTCCACCGTAGCTGATTGTACGAAAGATTATTCCGAATATCAATCACTAGTCATCAGCTCCTTCAAAACATTTATGGAACGTATATTCTGCTCTTCAAACAAAATATTATTAAATGTTGAACATGTTGTGCAACAGCTTTGAATTCTATTCGTGTTAAAGGAATATTCGTAATTATTCATATTAAAATGAACGATGTTTCCTAATAGAGAGGACTGACCATAAACACTAATATTGTCAATTTCTTTTCTTACTATAGATAAAGCAAAAAGTATTTCAGCTATTGATACACTCACTTCTGTCTGTTCCATATAATCTTCTGCACAACCTTCAAAATGAGTCATCAGTTGCTGTTCTAAACATTCGTAGCAACCTGTTTCATCATGTTCAATACAAGTGATAAACACATTTTCATTATCGAAAAATGCAATCGTATTGATTGTCTCGGTTTGTTTCATTAACTTGTTAAATCCACGTAAAAAAGATAGATTAGACATTTTTGCAATCAAATAAATCTGCCCAAAATTTGCAAGCATTTGCTTTTTCTGTTCAGAAAGAGATGACAGCTTCAAAATATCTTTATCTTCCGTTAATAATTCAAGTTCCTTAAAAGATAGGAATTCAGAAGCTGGGACAATTTTATTATCTACATTTAAATAAGCTTTTACCTCTTCAATCAAATCATCCTCAACAACAATCAAAGGTTACACATTCTGATCTTTAACAACTGTCAGAAAACCAAATTTAGTTAGAGTTTCAAAATCATCATACACAGAATGTCCCAATGAAACTGAAATATTGCTTTTTTGAGACAACTCTTGAAATGCTACTATAAATTCATTGGAGCTATCCTCTTTATTGATAACCAATTCATTTTTATGAATAACACCACGCTTTAAGGTAATATCGATTTCATTTTCAATCACTTTTGTTCCTGTTCTAATCATATATGTTTTCATGCTAATCTTATTCCTTTCCACAAATATTAGTAAATACAATGTGATCGTTCACTCCGTCTAAATACAACAACTTTTCTATAGTCGATTTATTGAAACCTGCTATTGGGCAACTAGTAAAATACATAGACTGACAAACCAAATCAAAATTATGAGAGATCCCGCCAAGTTCTACAAGAGTGTTTAACAAAGCAAGTTCTCCATATTTCACAAAATTCTTGTTAATCGAATATTCAAAAAATACACAAAAATTCATGTTGACAATATCAATATTTTCTCCCACAAAAAAATTATTTGAATCAATTTTTTCAATATTCAATGGATATAAGCTATGAGAATAAGGCTGATATTTATAAATTCCTTTTGAAATACCAGAAACGTGATTAACATATAGGTAAACATCGATTGGATATAAGCCACCTCCAGAAGAATAATATCTAGTGCTAGCTACCAAATCATCGTAGACAAGTTTACGACTGCCAAGGCCAAATGAAAATTTAACGATTGTAGAAAATGTGGCCTGATCCATCATTTCATATACAAATTTTCGAGTACTATGTCGTTGCTCAAGAACTTTAGAAAATTGAGTTTTAATTTTTTTTGCTACTTTAGTTAGATATATTGTATTTTCATCTAACAATTCCTCTGCTTCTTTGGTTTCATTTATCAAGGAAGCCAAATTAGATTCGTTATAAAACATAATACTTTTAAAATCATTTAAATTTTGCTTATTCATGTTCAACAAATAGCTCAGCATTGACGAGGTTGTGCTACCAAACATCATTTGAGAATACATATGTTTATTATCATTATTTGATTGGTTTGTATCATCCTTTACCAATAATGTATGAATATTAAAAAATCCTTTTTTCTCAAAATCAATCATTCTGTCTTTTCCTTTCTTCGTTTATTTACTATAGCCAAAATAACTTCCGTTACGATAGCCAATACCATGGAAAAAATCAGACCGATAAACATCATATTGCTATTATTTGGCGTTCCTTTAAACTCTCCCCCGACTTTTCGAATGTCAAAAATAGAAAAACCAAAAACATTTACACTATATTCAGACAAAGATGTGCCTTTAACGTGACTATAGCCTAATCGAATCGCCATAAAACATACAAAGACACCTACAATAATTCCTAAAATAATGGATACGATGACACGATTGGTAGGATTATTAAACTTTTGTTTCATTTAATTAAACACTCCTTTCAACTAAATTGTTCCTTTTCCAACAAAAATACTTATACCCAATTACTCCTTTTTCTTTTTATTCCACACAAACAGAAGAACTAAAATCATCGTTAATATAATACCAAACACTGTATTTAACACTAGAAAATCGTTGGTAAAAATTTCTTTTTCTATCCATATATTGAAAAAGTCATTCATCACGTACTTCATAGGTATAAATTTCCCGATTGATTGAAACGACTCTGGAAGTTCTGAAAATGAAGAAAACGCACCCGTTAAAATATAAGAACTAAACAACAGAATCATTCCTACAGGCATTAGTACCCGTGTGTTTTTCACAACTAATGCAATCAGTGCACCAAAAATCAGTAAAACTAAATTGCTGTACAAACACTGAATAACGTAAGCAATCAAATAACCAACATTAGGAATATGTAATCCATACATCAAAAAACCGAATAGAATATTAGCGATAATGCTTAAAGCCGTTAATAAAACATAGGAACACACATCAGAAATAATCATACTTTGTGTGCTCAATCCAAAATATTCCAAACGCTTATAGCTTTGGTTTTGAATGCTTTCCCCTAACCAAATAGGAAAACTAATTAATGAAATTGGCAGCATTCCCATGCCTGTACTAATCAAAAAATATTTATCTACAAAGTGATACCCATTCCCTATATCAAAATTTCCATAAGATGATACCATAGCAAACATCATAATCAACGGAAATAGTAATGAAAAAAAGATTGATATTGGAATACGAAATTGTAATTTAATACTCGTCCATAAATACCTCACTATTTTGTCACCTCCAAAATAGATTGAGCAGATTTTTCTGTCATTGCAAAGGCAACTAAGTAAGTTGTATAAATGTTTTGCTTAATCACATTATATGTAGCATTCTTTTCTCCCAAAATACTTTCCACATTACTTTGGAGTTCTTGATTATGGCAAATAAACGCTGTACCGTCGCCAGTATCAGTCTGTGGAATTTTTCCCATTTCAACGTTGTCTAGCTTAGCCAGCTCACTATAATCAACTCTAACTACAGAATAATGAACAAACATAGCAAAATACTCTGTAATTGAACCGTAGAAAATCAGTTTTCCTTGTTTTAACATCAAAATTTTTGTCGCCCAATTTTCAATTTCATCAAAATAATGAGTAACGTTCAAGACTGTTCCCTCTGTAGTTTTTTCTTTCATCATTGCTAATAGAGCAAGCCTTTTTTTATAATCTAACCCTGAAGTTAATTCGTCAAAAAAATAGATAGATTTTTGACACTCCAACACTAAACTTAAGGTTAATCGTTGCTTCTCACCACCGGAGAGATCCTTGATGTATTTCTTTTTTAAATCTTCCAATTCATATCTCTCTAAAACCTGTGACAATGATTCTTTTTTTAGAGGCAGAACTAGCTCCACCAGTTCATAAACCTTCATTAATTCATTATATGAGTTCTCTTGAAAAACGATGCCACAATCCTTCTTCTGAAAATTTTTAATAATTTCCCCATCAAAACTAACTTCTCCCAAAATAGTATTTATTAGAGTCGTTTTACCTGCGCCATTTTCACCTAAAATTGCAATTTTATCTTTAGATAAAATTTGGATTTCTCTATCTATATCAAGAATCATCTTGTCGTTTTTTTTTACTTTCAAATTTTTTATTGCTAAAATAGCATCCATTTCTATACACATCCTAAGTAAAAAGGGGGATTTGAATCCCCTTTCATTCACCTTATTTTTTAGTTTCTGTAGCAGTTGATGCAGAACATGTACAGGTACATGTTGAACAAGAACATGAACAACATCCAGCAGCATAGTTCATTGCTTCAGCTCCAATACCTGTGTTGCAATACCCGTTCATTGACTGAGACTTGATATTCATAAAAACACCTCCTAATCATTTTCTTATTATTCTAATACAATATTAACGTAACATATTTTTCATCTCTTTTCAATATATTTTTTTTACTTATTATAAAATATAGATTCCTTTCAATTTTGTATTCCAAAGCTATTAGCGATTCCTTTTAGACGAACCTGTTTGCTATTGAATTTGTTTATAAGTATTTAATTTTTGTTGGTTTTGTTTTGTCCTGTTCAGCTTAGTTAGCGCTACCAAATTATTTATACCAAGTATATAAAATAGAATGAAAATAAAAAAGTTGAGTAAGTCCTGATACAGAACATACTCAACTTTATGACAATTAAATAGAGAGAGATTATTAGTTTATTTTTTCAAAAGTAATTGTCTCACATATCTGTTCAATAACATTTACTTCTCTAAAAACTGTGTAATTATTTTTACCATTTTTTCAGATTGAGTGTGGTGTAAATAGTGACTCCCTTCTAAAATCTTTATTTCGGACTTTTGACTATCTTTTATCCTATCTTCATGGATGGGAACCCATTTATCATCTGGCTCAACACTTTCAGAGGCTAAAAAGTATAAGACAGGTAGTTGAACTGGATAAGTTAAGTTAGCTACCTTTCCCTGTCACTTTAACGCATAGAGATTTGTTATCAACTTTCACTTCTTGACCATAAGGAATACTTTTTTTCGTTTCTTTTTTTAGTTGGATTTTATTATTTGCGTAAATTCCGACATAAACAAGAAGCATAACTACCAATAAACTTCCGATTAAAATACATAAAATCTTCACTATTTTTTTCATAGTCATTCCTCAAATCTGTCAGTTCCCCAAAAAATTGGTTGTTTCTTTTACAATTGTTTCCATTTGCGTGTGGTGTAAATAATGGGCACCTGTCAATTGAATCAATTTTCCTTTATCTAAACCTTTCAGCTGATCTTGATGCATCTCAAGCCAATTTTTTTGATTCATATCATTATCAGCAACAAATAATAAAACCGGCATATTTTTTGGATAAATTAAGCCACGAGAATCAGGGAAGCTATTGCTTAATTCTTGAAGTTCATCTTTCATTGCAGGACTACTCATGTTCTTCATCGTCAATAACTTAATCTGTTCAAAGTCAGGGTTATCTTGACTCACGCCTATACCTTTTTCTGGATTAACTTTGATTAACGCTCGAAAAACACCTGCTGTTTTTAAGAAGTCGAAGACTGACATATCAATGCCAGGCCAAGGTTGTTCTGGTGTGCTGGAATCAATTCCAATAAAGCCTTCCATTTCATTTGGGTAAACTTGCGCGTAATTCACCGCATAAAGCCCCGCAATCGAGTGTCCCATCAATGTGTATTTAGAAATGTTCAGTTCTTTGGCTACTTGGTGGATTTCTTCCACAATATTTTCCACGCTACGACGTCGATTCGTTTGGCTGCTTAAACCATAGCCAAATGGTTCAATCGTAACCACACGATACTCTTTCTTCAACTCATCGATCATCGGTTTAAAATCTAAATAAGGACTAGCTGTTCCCTGCCCAGGTAAAAGTAAAATTGTTTTCTTTCCTTCACCTTCATCGACAACGTTCATCTCACCATCAAACACTTCTAATTTCTCACCATAGGGTTCAATTCGTTTTGCTTCGCTTTTCAAACTTATCTGGTGAATCGTAAAGGTAATCATTAAGGACACAATTAGGATAGTGATTATACCAAAGATTACTTTGCCCAGTCCTTTTAATAGTCTGACACCTAGTGATTTAGTTTTCAGTTGTTTGGTCATTCAGTTCTGCCGCCTTTTTCATAATTTGTTGGTCAAGTTGCTCTAAAAACCCATCACTGATAATTGGCATTCCACTATTTTCAAGCATTGTTTTGGCAGCCATTAATTTTTCAAAAAAGGTCTCTACTGTATTTGGAAATAAGGCTTGAATAAACCACGTACTTAAAATCAAGATCGCTAATTCAGCCATTTGTTTCGGTTGATCAACTGTGACTGAGCCATCGCTATTTCCTTCAATCAAACAGTTTTCTACTAATGGTGCCATAATTTCATTCGTCGTACGAATATACATTGAAAAGAATTTAGGATTATCTAATAACGTAAAGCTAAGGATTCGAGATTGACTGGCCTCACTGTTGAACATTCCTTCAAATAACAAAGCTTGAATTTTCTCTAAACCATTTAATTTGTCTTTTTCCATAATTGCTGTTAAGGCAGCTTCATTGGGGATAAATCGTCTGACAACGGCATCTATGATTTCATCTTTAGATGCATAATGGTGATAAACGGCTCCTTTGGTTAAACCATCTAACCCTTTGACAATATCGGAAATAGACGTTTTTTCATAGCCTTTTTTTATAAATAATTCTGTTGAAACATCTAAAATCAATGATTTAGCTTCTTCTGCTGTATATTTTTTAGTCATCTAATCTCTCCTTCCAAAAAACATTCAATCGGTATGTTTTTATCATACGCTTTTTTTGAGGAAAGTCAAATTGTATTGATTTTATGCTCTATTTCAGCTTCTAAGATTAGTATTTAGAGTAGTTATAATTATTATGTAACTATTTATTATTTAAACAATTGGATCACTCAAAATAAAAAATAGAAGACCGAAAATCGTAAAGAATTTCAGTCTTCTTTTTTTTTAGATTTTGTTATACCGGTTCTAACTTTTTTGAATCATCTGAGCTTAGGAGATAGGCTATTGTCGGCCTCACTTAATATAATATTCTTGACCTACGCTTTACTTGTCAGTCGTATCATTTCCATATACAAACATTCGCTTACTTTCTATTATTCCCAGATGGAGTTCATCTATACTACATTTGTTCCATCCCAATCCACTAAAAAATTATTATTGATTGTTTGTTGTCGCAAATACTGGATAATGATCTGAATAGTCGTTATACGTATATGTTTTCCACCAAGAAGTTACGGACCACTCGGGAGATTTTACTTTTTTTATTTCGTTAGACCAAGATTTTGGATTAGCATGATCTTTATCTACAAAGATATAATCCAGATACTGCGGTGATTCATTAGGATAATTATAATTTGCAATGGAATTCGTCGTTGGATCCCATGAAGCAAAATGTCCTTTTACATTTGTTAAAGGGCTGACATTTAAATTACTTATCATATTATTGTACTCAGTAGATTCATATTTCACATTCATATCTCCACCAATAAATACTACTTCATTTTCTGGGATATTTTTATTTTTTATAAACGTTTGAATTTCTTTTATCTGTGTCGCACGTATAGCCATAGCTGTTTCAATAGGGATAAGTGAATCATCTGCTTGAAGATGGGTTCCTATTACATGATAAGCTTTGTCATTTTTCATAATTTTTACATAAACGAATCCTTTATTAGATAAATTATCCATGCCACCACCACGTTGAAAAACATATTGAATCTTTTCAGCAATCGGCCACTTACTAATAACAGCAACTCCCCCATTTTCTGGGACTATATCAGAATAATTTCCTTCAGTTTTATCCCATCCACTTCTACTTCTTCCAAGAACAGGGGTTTGATGTGGATATAATCCTTCCAGGTTAGATAATAGTTGTTTCGAAGCATTAACATCAAATACTTCATTAAAGATAACTATATCGTTGTTTTTAATATATTCTGCTTGAGAAATCAAGTCTGCACGTTGCCCCTGGCCCCAGTTTGGATATAATTTTGTGGAAAGAAAATATACATTATGTGTAGTTATTTTAAAGTCTTCTAGATAACTATTGCTTGATTCTGCTGACGATTTTTGAGGATTAAATCCTATCGTGACAAACGATAATAAAAAGATAATCCCAATAAGTATTGTTTTCTTAAATAGTATTTTTGTATATTTCACATTAATTCCTCCTTAAATATTATTAGATTAATTTAAAAACTGGACGGGTGAAAAATAATTACAAAACGAATGTTGTTTACTTTTGTCTTTTCCTGCTCACTTCAAAGACATTGTTACCAAAATCACAAGATTGGCCAATGATTCACATTTTGAATCATTCATGTAATCTTTTACTCAAATAATTTTTTTCTGGTACACGTAAAAATTGAATTACTCTGACTATTAAATTATCTACATAGTATGATCTTCGATGATACTGTTCATGTTTTTTTAAACGGTTGGTATAACTAATCTAAAAAGTAATGCAAAAACAAATGTTAGTCTCATCTTTTGGGATTATACACCTCCAAATCTATTTTTAATTTAAAATAAACAAACAATATTTAAATCTGATTATTCAAAATACATTATAAACAGTTTTAAATATTTTTTCATCTCCTATTACGTTAATAACCACCTTTAGTTAATATAATCAAAATATTATACAGAAAATGAAAATTTTACCAACATTTCATTTAAGTTTTTGATAAAATGATATTACAATTATTATTTTAAAATTATTACTAAACGGCAATATTTTAAAAGGAGAATGTTTGGGTAGGAATGAAATTTAATATAAACTCTAACAAGCAACTGAAATTCAGCTGCTTGTTATTATTAAATAGTAACTCTTCTTCATTAGAATGATTTCTGTTCTTTTATTTATGACAGCCAGATAAATTTGCCTTTTCCAGAACATTATTCAACACTTTTAAGCGCTTCAGTCATTTTAATCTTATTGATTTTTTGATTAGAGAGATAATTCACAATAATGATTAAAACGATCGTAAAAATAATCGTAATCAGATAACTCTGTCGATCAATAACTGGTTTGAAATAAAGCTCATCACCCATACCTGCATTAGAAAAGATTTTTTCATGTATTTTAATCCCAAAAGGTATCCCTATAATGATACCGCAAAGAGATAAAAGAATGTTTTCAGTTGAAAGAATCTTTTTAAGTTCAGAAAATCTAAAACCCAAAACAGACAAGGTGGCCATATCACGTTCTCTATCTGAAAAATTTAACGTGCTTAAATTATATAAAACAACAGTCAACAACAGACTAGCAGACACTATCAATAAAATCGACATCGAAAAGGTACTTCCCATGCTAGCTAAAAAGTCACTTTCTTGTTTTTCTGTTAAGACAATTTTTTTCATTTCATCATTTGAGAATGTTGCTTTTAGGTTTTTGCCCAAGAAACTTGTCGGCACAAATTCTTGATTCACTTTCTCCCATGCAGATTTTGTTAAATAAAAGCCTTGTCCTATACTCAACTCTGCAATATCCGTCAACTTTAGCTTGACCAAATCCCCCGCAGCATTTCTAAACTGAATATTGTCTCCTTTTTTCAAAGAAAAAATTTCTGCTGTTTTCTTTGTAATTAGTAAACGATCCTCTGCTAATTTTACTTGTTTATCCTTGTCATAAAATTTGATATACGAACTATTATCCTCTATAACGTGAATCAACCCACTCTTATTTTTACTATCGGATAGAATAAAGTATGGTCGTTCTTCAAGTCCTTCTACTTCTTTATTATTTCGAGTTTTATCATACAATTTGTTTGAATCCACGTCGCTTGCGCTTGCTACATAGGCCTTTTCTTCGTATAAGTAAGATTTCTCATAAACCGAACTAGCCACATGATTGATCGTGTCTCTAATTCCCAAAGCAGATAACAAAAGACTCGTACAACCAACCACGCCTATAATCGTCATTGACATTCTAATTTTACTTCTAAACATTTGTCGCAACGTCAACTTTTGAGACGTTTTTAAACCATTCCAAAAAGGTTTGATTCTTTCCAACAAAATATTATAACCTTTGGTGGTACTCTTTTCTCTTAAAAGAGAAGCTGGTGACTCTTTCTCAACGTTATAAAAAACAATCAACGTGGCAACACATGTACTAAATACGGATAACGCAGTAATTATTGCCACTTGGTAGCCATTAATGACAATTTCAGGATGATCAAAAATAAATAACTCATTAAAAAATCGCCAGATATAATTAGGAATGACCTTCCAACCAATTAAAACACCGAAAAATACGCCAATAGCACTCACCCATATACCATAAAATAAATAATGCGTAATGATTTTAAAACTACTGTAACCTAATGCTTTCATCGTTCCAATGATCGCTCGTTCCTTATTGATCAGACGATACATTGTTGTAAAGCTCATTAGGATAACAATCGCAAAAAAGATAATTGGAAACAAGTTGCCTATTGATTGATATTGTTGCACCTTTTGACTAGTGGCTAAATCATTCAATGTCTCTTTAGACTCGAGAATACTAATAATTTCCTGTTCGTATTTCTCTTCAATTTCCTTTTTGACTGTTTCGAGTCCTTTTCCCTCTGCTACTTTTATGACGAGTTTATTCGTCATTACACTATTTTGTGTAAAATATTCTGTGTCTTTTTTATTCATGTAAATAAAACCGTAATCCTCATGATTTGGTACCACGGTCGTTGAGTCTGGCGTAATATAAATATAAGAAGAACTTACAGCCAATCCAGTGATCGTAACCTCTTTTTCAAGTGAATTTAGTTGAATCGTGAGTCTGTCGCCAACATTTATCTGATTTGCTTCAGCATAACTTTTATCGATAACAACTGTATTCTGTTTGTCTAAATCTTTTCCTTTAATAATCGTATACTGATTGAGTTTAGCTTCTTGATCAACACCGTTAATTAGGACTTCTTTACCGTCACTACCTGTAATTGCCCCTTCTATTAGAAATTGTTCTTCGAGCTGCTTGATGTTTTCTGACTCACTAAGCTCTGAAAAATCTTTGTTGGTTGGATTGATCAATACTTCAATATCCGCTTTATTTTCTTTACGATAGTTCGTTTCAACATAATCATTTAAACTTCTCCAAGTGCTATCGATTCCTATATAAATCGCTACGCCTAAAATCAACATCAATGCAATTGATAAAAGTTGGATACTGTTCTTTTTAAAACTACGAAGAAACATTTTTTTCAAAGGAGACATTACCATACTAATTCCTCCACATCTGAAGGACTTTCCTGCGTGTAAATATCTGCAATTTTCCCATTATGCATTTTAATGATTTTGTCCGCAATTTTAGTGAACTCTGCATTATGGGTGACAATAATTACTGTTTTATTCATTTTTTTAGAAGTATCGATTAAGAGCTTGATGATCGCTTTACCTGTCTCTGAATCTAAAGCGCCTGTTGGTTCGTCACATAGTAGCATTTTAGGATTTTTCGCAAGTGCTCTGGCAATAGAAACACGTTGTTGTTCGCCACCTGAAAGCTGACTCGGAAAATTCCCTGCTCGTTGATCAAGCCCTACGCTAGATAATACCTCACGAGAATTAAGCGGCTCTTTACAAACTTCTGCAGCTAACTCAATATTTTCCAAAGCAGATAAATTAGGGACCAAGTTGTAAAATTGGAAAACAAATCCAACATCATTCCTGCGATATTCTGTTAGTTCTTCTTTTTTTAGTGAAGAGATTTCTTTTTTATCGATAACGATTGTACCGGAACTTATTTTCTCCATTCCGCCTAGTAGGTTTAAAAGAGTCGTTTTTCCAGCTCCACTTGCACCGACGATTACGACAAACTCCCCTTCATTGATCGTAAAGTTTACTTGGTTCACAGCGTTTACTGTGACTTCCCCACTTACTTGGTATTCTTTACTGACCTCTTTAAAATTGATGTATGTCATTGTTTTTCCTCCTTTTTTCATCCAACAACTCAAAGCATGTTTAAATGTTCATGTAATCATATGTTTATTGTACGGAAATAGACACTTTTAGTCAATAAACTTTTTGTGTTTAATTTTGACAATTGTTGTTATATACTCTTCCATTAGATTCTGAAAGAAATGCAGTTCATCATCAAATAATACTTTTTCAGAATTATCTAGCTCTACTCTCCATGCTAGTTCTTTAACAAAAACATCATTGTTACCTTACTTCATTTATATTTAGAAATAATATTCACTTCAAAATAGTTTTCAAAAATTCGCATATGAATGGTTTTCTAACTATAAGTTACACGAAAAAAGCTTGGGGCTTACGTCCCAAGCTCAAGCTCTTCTTAAATTACTTTATTTACGTGTAAAAAGATTACACAATAAACCGATAGACAGCCATTACCAAAACTGGGCAATGATATTCAATCCATTATTGGACTACGAGACCTTCTCTTATTGAATTGAACAAACCTTCCACGACAGCTGGCTTATTCAATTTTGCTTCAACTATTTTTTCTGTTATCAAAAATAGTTGAAGCATTCTAATTTTTAAAAGCTCTTAACTACATTAACTGCCATAGTTTAGCTAACAACCTCATTATTTCCTGTGCTCTTTTATACGATTTCACCATTCGATGAAATAACATTCTTATACCAATCAAAAGAAGCTTTTTTGTATCTCTTTAAGGAACCTTTCCCATCATCATCTAAGTCTACGTAAATGAATCCATACCTTTTAGACATCTCGTTTCCACTAGCACTGACTAGATCGATACAGCCCCACGGCGTATAACCAATAATATCGACGCCGTCCGAAATTGCTTCAGCGATTTGTTCAATATGTGCTCGTAAATAATTGATTCGATACTCATCATTCACTTGATGATCAATAGTCAATGTATCTTTAGCACCTAGACCATTTTCCACAATAAATATCGGTTTTTGATAACGATCATATATCTTATTTAAGCTAATCCGCAGTCCAACTGGATCAATTTGCCAACCCCATTCGCTTTTATCCAGATACGGATTTTCTTTACTTGCTAAGATATTACCCGCTGTTTCCTCCCCTTCATTTTCTGCAATAATCCCACTCATATAATAACTGAAAGAGAAAAAATCAGCAGTATTAGCAGCAAGTAATTCTTTATCCTCTTGCGTACTATTAATTGAAACACCTTTTTCTTTAAACAAACGTTTAGAAAAGCTTGGATAATAGCCCTTCATTAATACATCTGTGAACAAAAAGTTTTCCTGATCTGATTTTAAACTGGATAAGACAGTCTCCGGATTGGTAGTTTCTGGGTAATTCTCAAATCTGACAATCATACAGCCCATTTTTGCTTCTGGATCGATTTTGTGTAAAAGTGCAGTCGCTTTGGCTGCAGCCACCATTTGATGATGTGCCGCTTGAAAATTTACTTGATTGCTATCTTGAGTTTCAGTTAGTTTATCCGCTAAAATTCCGCCAGATAAGTAGCCTGTCATACTAATAACATTCATTTCGTTGAAGGATATCCAGTATTTTACTTTGCCTTTAAAACGAGTGAATACCGTCTCTGCATATTTTTCAAAAGCAGCTATTGTTTTTCGACTACTCCAGCCATTTTGCTTAAATGATAGTACTAGCGGAAAATCATAATGACTGAGTGTCACTAATGGTTCAATATGATATTTTAGCAGCTCATCAATAACAGCCTCGTAAAACTGAAGTCCTGCTTCATTTGGTTGCTCATTGTCACCCTCGGGGAAAATTCTTGCCCATGAAATGGAAAAACGAAAGGTCTTAAAGCCCATTTCAGCTAATAGAGCAATATCTTCTTTATAGCGATGATAGAAGTCAATTCCCGTTCTTTTAGGATAAAATCCATCCGTATCTTCTAATGCTTCCTGAACTTTCTGAGTGGTCATCGGAGCCAGCATTTGCTGCATCCTTTTTTTTGGATCTTCAATATATTTTGACGTATCAGAAGTTGTCCAGCCTTTCCCATCTTCTCTTGTAGCACCTTCTATTTGATTCGCAGCTGTCGCTCCTCCCCATAGAAAACCTTGTGGGAATTTTTTTTCATCCATCTCTTATTTCCTCCTAGCTTACTACTACTGATAATTCATCACTAAAATTGATAGCATCTTCTGAATGTATTGGTAGCACCTTCAAATAATCGTTACTATTCGTAATGATTGTTAATACGACCGGATCATAACCGGATTCTTTAATAAACTTGATATCCATAGACATAATAGAATCGCCTACCGAAACGTGGTCTCCAACCTTCACCTGAGGTTCAAAACCTTTGCCTTGAAGCTCTACTGTATCGATACCTAAATGAAGCAAGATCTCCAACCCGTCTACACTTTTTAAACCAATCGCATGTTTTGTTTCAGCTATCATGATCACTTCACCTTCAACGGGAGACTTAATCTTGTTACTATTTGGGTTTATTGCTACTGTGTATCCCATGATTTGTTCTGAAAATGTAGCATCAGAAACGGTTTCAATTGGTACAAGTTCGCCAGATACAGGAGAACTGATATTCAGCTGTTTGCCTGACGCCACACTTCCTTCCGTTTTTGATTGAGAAGTGTCTTCAGTTTCTTCAGTGAAACCTAATACCCAAGTCAAGCCAGCAGCGATAAGAAAAGCCGCCAGAGACCCAACGATAGTAATAATGATATTTTGACCATTACTCGCATCAACATACCCTGGAATTGCAATCAAGCCCGGCATTGCCATACCAAATGTTTTTACATTAAATAAATTGAAAAATATCCCTACGATCCCACCACTAACGATCGCTGCATACAAAGGACGTTTTAGCTTTAGCACAACTCCGTACAATGCCGGTTCAGTGATTCCTAAAATTGCTGACATTCCAGCAGATAAAGAAAGTTGTTTCATATCCTTATTTTTAGTTTTAAGAAATACACCAAAAGTTGCCCCAGCCATAGCAAAGGTTGCTGCTAACATCGCTGGCATTAGTGTATTATCAAAGCCAAATTTTGCAAATGTATCAATCATAATCGGTGAAATTGCCCAGTGCATTCCCGTCATAACTAATAATGGATAAAAGGCACCTATAATTGCACCACCAATGAATCCTGCTGAATTGAATAACCAAGTGATAACACTTGCCAACGCGCCGCCAATGTATGTCCCTATTGGTCCTAAAACGATTAATGTTACAGGAATAACAATTAGTAACGTCAACATAGGGGTAAACATTGTAGTCAATGTAGCTGGCATCCATTTTTTCACAAAGTCATAAACATATTTTAAAAGATAGGTAGCTAAAATGATTGGAATTACAGATGAGCTATAAGTCAAGTAAGGAATTGGCAGAATACCAAACAAACTTAACTGATTAACTGTTTCCCCCGCCATTAATGCAGCAGCTCCCGCTGTCATTGAGGGGTAAAGTAACGATCCTGCAATACAAAGCGCTAAATACTCATTCGTTTTAAACTTTTTAGCACTGGAAACGGCTAGTATAAACGGCAAGAAATAAAAAGCACAATCCGCAATAATATTTAATACTTGGTAACCTGTACTTTCGAGCTGCAGCCAATTAAAAGCAGTGCATAATGCAAGAACACCTTTTAATAACCCTGTCCCAACTAATGCAGGCAAAGCAGGGGTAAATATCCCGGAAATCGTATCCATTAACTGATTTACAATATTTCCATTTTTACCTTTGCCATCTCCTGCTTCACCTGATAATGTTCCTAATTGTTCCTCAACCTCATCAAAGACGTTGGAAACATCATTACCAATGATTATTTGAAATTGATCTCCAGAAAATTGAGCGCCCATAACCCCTTTAGTGTTCTTAATCGCATCAATTCTAATTTTACTATCATCTTTCACATTAAAACGTAAGCGTGTTACACAATGCCACGCAGCTGTAACATTCTTTTTTCCACCGATCAATTCAACCAATGTCGATGCTAATTCTGTATATTTTGCCATTTTCAACACTCCTTATAAATAATAAAAGACCAAACATTACAAAAGAATTATTCCTTTTGCAATATCTGGTCATGCCTGATCGAATCAGTAACAGTCCATTTTTCTATTTTTGTCTTTCAGTGACTCTTTCAATGTGTAACGTAAGATAAAACAACTCATCCGCATTGACTTCACACTTTTGATTGTTTTCAATCATTTTTCCAACCTTCTCAGCGGCTTGAAAGGATTTTCGATAATTCTTCTTTACGATATCAATTAATTGAGTATCAATTTTATCTGAGCTTTCATGATTGATCTGTCTCAAAATAAAATATCTTAAATGTGTAACAAAACGGATATAATTCACAGAGTTTTGATCTAAGATTATTTGGTAATGATATTGAATAATTTCGATGGCTCTATTGATTAATTCCGCTAGTTGCATTGATTGAAGATTCACCCGAGAATCATATTGAGCATTCACAAAATGATAGGTTAAAAAGGTCTGCTCACTTTTAGGTAATCGAATTCCTGTTTTCTTTTCAATATAATATAAACTATCAACCGCTATTTCATGCTCCTTAGGATATAAATTTTTCACTTCCCAGCGCAGATTCTCTGGATAATCAAATGTATCGCTAGCACTTCTTTTCAGTGCATGACTTAGATGATCAGCCAATGCTAGATAATGACTATCATCAAATTTAGGAATTCCAAGTGCAACAGCAGCTTGCTCACTAATCTCTTCTGTTAAAAGCAAAGTATCTGCGGTGATATTTTCAATTGCTTTGTAAAGAACATTTTGTTCCTTTTTGTCCTCATCATTCGAATGAAAGACACGCTCTATTTCCTCATGCTTCACTTCCTGCCCCGCTTGCTTTCCAAACGAGATTCCTTTTCCCATAGCAATAACTTTATCTCCATTATCATCTATCACCCAAGCAACACTATTATTGATTTTCTTGTGAAACTGCACAACAATAACCTCCTCTCCAAAAAAAATACGCCAAAACACGCATTAATTACTTAATGTGTTTCAAACGTAGGTTATGCCTGATCGAATCAGTAACAGTCCGTATTCTTATATACGTATAATAGCAGTTGTTGTAAACGTTGTCAACACACTTTTTTTAGTAACATATCGCTTATACAAAAAATGGAAAATGCTTTGGTGCTTAGTAAGAGGTGCCGTATATAGAAAATTTATTCGTAAAGGTGTTCTTTATTTTTTCTAACAATATATTGCTTCATCTCTTCTACATCATCCTTTTTAGGTTTCCAGCCTTCAATTATATTTGTACTCAAAGTTTACCAGGCGCTTTTAAAGTCTTTTTAAGAATCAAGTTATACACCCATGATTGTTAATTTTGATTTATCTATATTTAATGTCCTAGCACGCACATCCTTTGATTCGTAGTTAACTACTATTATACTAGATTTTGAGTGAACTTTTAGTAAATGAATCTTGTTATTTCATGCTAACGTAGTTTTTTAATCTTCAGGACTATTTAAAAATTAATGGCAGCGTAAAATAAATCCGAATTTTTGTTCGTTTTTTCTCTGTTCGCCTTGATTCTCGTTATCAAGTTATTTATACTTAGTGTATAGAATGGAAATAAAAAAGCTGAGTAAGTCCTGATTCAGAACATCACTCAACTTTATGACAATTTAATCTTTGGCACCTTTTTGTTTGGCTGGAACCGAGCAGAAATGGTCTTGAAAACATCAGAAATGTCTACGCAAGTTTGTCAATAATAAACGGATCATTAGCTTTTGTATTGTGTCTTTCTGTCAATTTTAATCAGTTGTTGCCTTATGAGAAACATATAATTTACACAAATAAAAGGTACAAGAAAACAAGCAATAAGATCTCAAAAAAGAAATCTTATCGATTGTATGAGCAAATTACTTTTATTCAGCCTATGTTCCAAAAAATGAAACAATTCCACTTCAACAGAATAACTATAAAAAAAGAAAGGTAACAAGCACTATGAAAATTTATTCAGATAGTATTATAGTTAATAGTCCACTTTTAATTATTTCTGGTCAAACTCCTCAAGAAGAAGATACTACTCCAACTTTAATCGAAGATCAACTAGACATTGTAATTAAAAAAATTGAAAAAATTATTCAAGAAAATAATACCACTAAAGAAAAGATTGCTAAAATGAATGTATATATTACTGATTCTTCCTTTCTTGGTGCAGTCCGAAAAAAATTAAGCAATTATTATGGAAAAAACAAACCTGCTATGACACTGGTTGTAGTCTCTGAATTGGTTAACCCAAAATTCAAAGTGGAAATTGATGCATTGGTATCTCTTTAAATATTGTATTATTAGTTTGAGAACTAAACATACAGTGAATACAATCGAGAATAGAGCCCATATTAAAAAAAGAAAATTTATTATTTTTTATGTTTAATTTACTAAAATATAGATGTGGCTTAAATTCAAAAAAATATATCTTATTCCTTTCAGATTTTGGCAACTAAACTATTAAAGTTATTTAATTGAATTTTTTTCACAATAAATGTTTTTAGCTACTCACTCTTCAGAGAACGATATGTTTTTTTATCTAAAAATGAACATGGGACTGAGAAAAGTATTCCTACTTTCATCAGTCCCATTTATCATAGAGCCTTAATTATGCTGTTGATTGCGCTCGTTGATATATCTGGTATCTAATGATTATATGCATACATAGAGAACTAATATTCTGAAATAAAAGAATGAACATTTGACGCAATAGCCAATTTTTCGATATATGAATAGACATCAGTTTCTGAATATCCATCCCTGACGAGAGAAGCTGCTAACATCGAATACTCATTGACAAGATTCGTTAAAAAGATTGAACTATCGTCTGTATTGATAGACATTGGAATTTCAAGACTATTCAATTTACCCAAAATTGGTCCACTAATATTTAAAGCTGGTAGTTCAGAATACTTTTGAACATAAGAAATTTTTTTATTAGACGATGGATTCGCTTCAATAAAAATATTCATTCGTAAAACCTTTTCCTGTAAAAGTCGCTGAACTCTTGCTACACACTGAACATATAATTCACTGGTTTCTATGTGAAAAACTTGTTCCGCTTGATTTCGATAAGAATCATCAAACGAGTAACGTAGATAGAGGGCTCTTGCATCGTAATTTAAAAAAGCTGCTTTATGCCTATTTGAATGAACATTTAATTTATATGCATATTTTTTACACAAAAACTCATAATCTATTTCTGTCGATGCTTGGTCACTTAACTCCAAATGAAGATCAGGACAGTCTCCTCTTAAATAGTAGGCTGCTAAATATACGTTAAAATCTGGAATCTCTTTCAAAGGCATGATTGATTCAAAAAGTTCTAATTTATATTTTTCAAACTCATCTCTTAAAAAAAGTTTCAATGAGGCATCTTGATTTGACTCCAGCAACACAGAATACATCCAAACTAAATCATCTAGATAATCACCAATTGAACACAAAATATTACTTCTTTTCTTCCCGTAATAATCATCAGGTTCTATGCCTAAAGCCAGTGCATGTCCTAAGCGATCATTAGATCGATAATCTAAAAAATTAAGCACTTCATCTATTGCACGTAATCCATTTGCTAATGTAGGAAACTCCTCTCCAACATGATAAGTTGCTTTCAAAACAAATCCTGACGTTCCACCTTGTCGTATTCTTCTATAGATAGGACCAAATAGTTCAGGACGATTATCTTTTTCATAATTTGCGGTATCTATCCCCACTATTGTATGAGTCAATTGTCCCTTAAACCAGCCTATATTTTTAGGATTTTCTGCATATTTTTTGATTGCATCCAAGGTTTCCAAAAGAGCAGTCGTTTGTTTAAAAAGCTTCTTCCTTTTTTCTATCCAGTCTTCTGTTATAGATAAACTTTTTGATTTTAAAGGCTTAATAAAGTGGATGATCAAACCAAAGTTGATTTTTTTTAAGTTCAAGATACTATTTTTCTTTTTTAATTCCCGTTTCGCCTTTCGATATTCTAGATCGTTAAAAGTATGCATATCCTCAATAGTTTTAATATACTCTTTTATTGAACCTTCGGGCGTAATTCGTATCTCTACATTATTTATATAGCATTCACGATAATACTTATGGAAAACACTTCGCTTTACGGCATTATTTTCAGCAAAGGAAGCTCCTTTCAAAAAATAGGTTTTCATCTCTTCCTTATCTTTAAATTTAGAAAACCCCATTCCTAAGTTATCTTGAATAAATTGAAATTTCAGATGTGTTGTTCCAGAAATATAAAGATTAAACAAAAGTGTAACAAAAATGGAAGCATTCTTTTCTTCGTAAATATACTTCATGATCTTTTGATAAAAAAGTAATTCATGTGAAGCATACTTTGTTAGATCATATTCATCTTTTAGCTCTTTTTCCCAATACTTCGTTTGCATCTCCTCACAATAAATCATATCAAATAAGATATTAAGGCTATCTAAACAATTTAAAACATCATCTGATTGAAAGATTAAATTGAAATTATTAGATAACGTCTTTAATAACTTCTCTTTTTTAGTGGTCTCAAATAATATATTTTCTTGAATAATGTACAGATTTAAAACGATTCGTATGACTTTAATTTTTAGTATTGATTGAACTAAATAGTTCGCATTCTCTTGTCCTTTATCCATTTCTTTAAATACTTCTTGCTGATTAATAAAATCAGTAAAGCGATTCATTTCTTGTAATCCTAACTGTAAAAAATGATACCAATTAATATCATCTGTATAGCCAGAAGCTTTTAAATGCATATGATTTTCTGATATTCCTTGACGTTTGATAATTTCGTAAAGCCTTTTATTATTGTGCTTAACGATACTATTTTCATAATAATTCGTTACTTCTGGTAAACGTTCAACTTTATATGCGGCAACAAAAAGTTTTGCATCTATTTTATTTCTAAACCCATCCCATTCGATTAACTTGTCAAATTCTACATACAATTTATCTCGATCTAGTTTAAAAAGATGCTTTGCTGTATAGAAAATTAAAAAAATAGCATCCGTTTGACCATATTCTTCTTCTAATAATTTCGTTATTGAATGTAGTAGAAACTTTAATTCATCATAATTATAATTATTAGGATACACTTGCAAGTATTTTCCAAAAATTCGTTGCTGAAAATTTTCATTCCTTAGATCAAATAAGTTTTTATAGTAATAAATATCACGCTCTATATTATATGTCTGATAGTATTCATGCGTTAACTCTCTATAAATAAGCCGAATCATTCGATCTAAATCATTATAGAGTTGATTATAATGTGCCATGTCAAACCTCTTCTTGCTGCTTTTGAATATAAGCCGAACGGTAGCCATTTATTGTTGCATTCATTAATTTTAAATTTTCATCTAGTTCTGTAAAATTTTGCGAGCGTTCTTTTTTTATAAAATTATTCATGCGTTTTGTTTGATCTAGCGACATATTTTTAGGCCACTTACCAAATGCTGAATAGTAATCTCTAGCAAAATCTCTTTTCTCTCTTACATGTGACGAATTAATAGCTGAAATAGCTGTAGCTGCCAGTTCATCATAATCATCTAGCTCTAAACTTACTTTTTTACTCGTCTCTTCATCTATATTTTCACGTGCTTCGAACTCTTCAAATACTTCTTTTAAAATTTCAATTTCATTGTTCTCAAACAAAGGTAAAAATAACTCTTCTTTTTCACTAGCATTACTTTCTACAGGTCTGAGTAATGGTAAAACCATGTTGCGACGAAGCTTTCTTTCATCTATATTAGTTAGATGTTCCTTATTAAAACAATCATTAACTCTTTTTAATGAATATTCTAATCTTTCACTTTTTTTAGAAAGAGAACGTCTCGTATAATTTTTATTGATGAAAAAATCAAGATCAAATAAAGAATAAAAAAGGTAATACACTTTTTTCTCTTTTACAATTCCTAATAATTTTGCTTTAATTATTTCAATATCTGTCAATTGCGCAAACAGATCAATGTAATAGCTTGTTCTTTTGATAAAATCACCTTTTTTATATTGATTTCGAGAGCGATAAATTTGTGCTTGCCAATAATCCTCAAAAAAATTATCTTTTTTCGGTAATGTACGAATATCACCATATGCTGCTACTGAGCTATAGAGAATTTTATTTAAAACTACTTTCTTATTTTCCTTTTCCTCTACACCATAAGGATAAGATACATTAGTTGCTCCTGAAATAAACGACTCATTATATGGAAACCAATCTGGCATTACTTTTCCACGAGCTAAACATAAATATTGTTGTAAAAAGATCTGATTAATTTCATTCCCTCGATTCTCTGATAAAGTGATACTTTTAAGCAATAATTCTAACATTTCCAAAGAATATAACATTTTAATCGCATATAGAAGGTATTGAGTTTCATTAGAGTCATGATGTTGTTCCCGCAAAAAACTAAGAACCGTATAGACGTCACCCAAAGCAACGTTAGTAGGTATCTTTTTTATTATTGTATCAAAAATACTAACTTCATTTTCTTTAGCAAGGGTATAAACTAATTTATTACATAGATAACTATTTCGAACTTCAACTTCATGTCCATACCAATCAGAAATAATGCTATATAATTCCATAGATAAATTGTCCTTAAACGTTCCTAGAAGATATTGACGATAACGTGTCACATTTTTTTCCAATAAATCAAGACACTCTAATATATCTTTCCCTCTATCAATATCTTGTTGATAATTTTCAAATTGATATATAAATTCTAAAAATCGTAGGGCACTTCTTAGATTGGTCGGATAATTATAACGAGTAACTTCTATTTTTTCTACTGGTTCCATTTGAATTCTCGTTTGCTCCATGATCATTTTTTGAATAAACGATTGGAAGGTTAATTCTTTTTCCTCACTTTCTCTATAGCGATCAAAAAGCTGCAAACATTTTTCTTTTTCCTCACTCTCAATAAATGGAAGAAGCAAATCTTGTATTCTATTTTGTAAATTAAAATCCAGATTAACCTGTTGAGGTAATGGCAAAATCTTATCAATTAAATTTAGTGCTTGATTTCTTAATTCTTCAATACTAATTTCTGGATGAGATAATAATTTTTTATTTAATACGTTCTCATTTTCAGAAATCAACTCACTAAAAACTGAGTTCACTAATTGTTCTCTTCGTAAAGCTACTAAAATATATAAATTAGGTTGATAATTCAAAAATTTTTCAAGTAGCTGTAATGTTTCATAAGCAAACTCGTTAGGAACTAAATCTAAGTCATCTATTGATAAGCAAATGAAACTATATTTCGTCTCATTTGTACTTTTTAATTCTAAAAAAAGTTTAAGTAATCTAGTTATGGTTTTAGAGAAATATTGTTGTTTTTGAATATTTTCAAGTACTTCAATACTCGAATTTTTTTCAGCAAATGAAGAATCTTTTATTCTCATATTTTTTAAAGTTTCAACACTTTCTTTCACAGTCTTATTAAATTTAGTTAATAAGTTAAAGTGCTCATTGTCTTGATTGTTAACAGGATTGCAATCAATATCTTTTTTTAACATAGCAATAAATAATTCTAATATATTAAGCTTCCCATTAAAAATTGTTGGATCGATGATTGGCAATGTATAAATCGAACAATTAGTTTTTTGCTTATTGTTTTTAAATAAATCCACTGCTGATTTCACAAATGAGCTTTTACCAGTCCCTCTCTCACCAACAATACTAAAAATATTGTTCACTTTTGAATTTGTACATTGAAGATTGTTATAATAATCTACCCATGAAACTAACTGCTTTAATTGATCTTTGTATAAATAGCCACTATTATCTAGCTCAGTTAAATCATCAAACTCTACAAATAAAAATTCTTTAGCGGCCTTACTCCAATCGATTTTTAAATCTTGAAAATATACAGTTTCCATATTCCACCTCATAATAGTTATTTTCTCCTACATAAATTATATAACAAACGTTTTCAAAAAGAAATGTATTTTGTATAAATAGTTTAAAATTAAATAAAAGAAAATCTATCCGTTGCTTTTTTTATAAAATAATACTTATCTCTTCCCTCATAAACTCAAATGGATGTTAAGAACTATCGCAACATTTAAGGAACAAAAATAAATCACTGGAAAGTGAAAAAGACCTAGATAAGATTGCTAGGTTTCTTTAAAGTACTATTGACTTATTCAGGTATTGGACATTGCGCCAATGCCTTTTTAATAGAGAGTATAGAAAACAAGGCGTTTTTCTTTACTCTCTATATATTATCTATCTCTTAAAATTTGGAATTTTTTGTTAAATAGATGACATCAAAGTTAGCTTCCAATCCAAGATAGGTGTACATGATTTTAAACAAATTCCCCAATTTTTCTCGTTCAAATCCAATGTGTTGGTCCATTGCAAACTCAAACTCTTTTAGTGCATCTAATACTTCTTTTGATTCAGAAAAAATCAAAGGAATTGAATTTAACGCTTTTTGAAACTCTACTAATCGAGGAAAATCTCGATGTTCAACCAATCTTTCTAATAGTTGATTCTGTTTTTTTTTCTTTTCAGCACACTTCTTACTATAGTTGCTCCATACGTATAGGGCAATAGGACAAACAACAACACTTATATTTACTAACTGTTCCATAATTTTTCCTCCTTTATCGTTTACCTTCCAAAATTTTATAATAATTTTTAATTTGTTGTTCAATACGAATAATTTCACTATCTACTTTAGAAATTTCATCTTCTAATTTTTTCAGATTCAATTCCTTGGATTCCTCAAAACGATCAACATATCTAGACAAACTCAAATCATAGTCTTTAGAAGCAATTTCCTCAAGTGTTGCTAAATAACTAAATTTATTTTCTGACTTCCTATCACGATATGTTTCAATTATATGTTCTACGTGTTGTTTATTTAAAAGGTTTCTACTTCTGCCTTTTTCGAACTCATTAGAAGCATCAATAAATAAGACATTCTCTTCCCTCTTACGATTTTTTCTCGCAATTAATATACATGTCGAAATAGCTGTACTAAAAAATAGATTTTCTGGTAATTGGATGACTGCATCTAAATAATTTAATTCATCAACTAATTCTTTTCTAATTCGTTGTTCGTTTCCACTTCTAAACAAAGCACCTAGAGGTAACATAATTGCCATTGTTCCACTTTCTTTTAAATGATAGAGCATTTGTTGAACAAAAGCGTAATCAGCTTTACTTTTTGGTGATAATGTGTGAAATGGTTCAAATTGTTTCATCCATTCTCCAGACCAACTTGTACTATACGGTGGATTTGCGATACTAATATCAAACTGTTCTTGAGAAAAAATGTCTTCCTCAAGTGCATCTCCTAATCTCAGATCAAAATTAGTTACATCATTAATTATCAAATTCATCATAGATAAACGGTATTGAGTAAGATTTTTTTCTTGACCATATACCTTTATTTCTGGATATTTTTGAGCAACTGAAACCAAAAAATTGCCAGAACCGCATGAAGGATCATAAACATTCTCCGGCTGTTGTTTATCTTTTATAACTATTTGAGTAAGCAATGCTGTGATTTCACTTGGGGCATAAGTATCTGTCTTAACAACATCATTCTCTATATAAAAATTTAGTAATTGATTAAAAACTTGCTGAATTTCTTCTAACCCACCATTACTATAGATATCCTCTATTAGTAATGCTGCATGTACAACTATATTTTCTCGATCTATATATTTTAAATTCGTTTTAAATAACGATAAATACTGTTCGTTTAACTTATTTGAACTAAAATTTGTAAAAGCTTCATCAAATTGTTCTGACAAGTTAGTCCTCTTTGTTTCCCAACCATTAACTAATGTGTTAAAAAGATATTCTTGTTCTATATAATAATCAATTTGTTCAGTAAATTTTTGATCTACATTATCGAAATTATTCTTATTCAAAATCTGTACCTTATCTGACATTACACAATAACAAAATAGCTCCAAAATAAATTCAGTATATGCACGTTTATCATTACTATCATTTATTAATTCAACAAATCTTTCATAGGTATGTTTCATATCAAAGCTCCTCTCTTTCAAATCTTTTTATTTTTTCTTTTGTTAAAAGTTCAGTAAGACGGATCTTTTTTTTGTGTAAGTTACTTGCTGTCTTTTGAGAATGGTACAACTGACCAATAATCTCTTGCTTTTCTCTACTTGGCAATGAAATATCCATTTTTTTTAATTTTGCAATACTTATTTTTTTCATAACAGAACCTTGAACGGATTGTAATAATTGCTTTTTACTTTCTTCACTTTCGTTAAACCAATAAAGAAAAAAATCTGGGTTTAATTGTTCGTTGTTTTTAGGACTAACTTTAACAAAATTGGCATTGATTACATAACCACTAAATTCATCTCTAACTTTTGTACAATCACCTTTAAACAAATTAATAATGATATCATTAGTTTCTATTTGTTGAATTTTTTTCATCGTTTGAATATATTTTATCTTAATTTCATCAAGTGTAACTGAATCATCCATATAAAATTGCTCATTTTCATAAATTGAATATAGGTTTCCCTGTGGTTCATTCTCAATACGAGTTAATAATGTACCTGATTCAAACTTCATAATTTCTTCTAGTAGCATTCAACAACCTCCTGTAATATTTCTATATTACAAATACTACTATAAGACAAAAGAGCTGTCAACAGATTTTTGTAATATTTAAATATTACAAAAAAAAGAACGAACTTCTGTCAAAAGACAATCGTTCGTTCTTTAATAAAATTAACATACATCTATCTCTTTTCAACAAATAAATATTCAATAGAATTGTTATTTCAATTCAGCCATTCAACCTGGAAAATTTTCCCTATTATTATGAGATGTTTTAATTTATTCTCTACAGTTTACTTTTCGTATTTATTTAAATTACCAAAATTTTTGATAGATTAGATTTTGAATGAATTTTTAATAGTTACACTAAAAAACTTAAACACTTCCAACATACCCTCTACCTGACACAGCTCTATTCAAGATAAATTGGAAGATGGTTTCTGTCTTATTTTGAAAAACTTCTTTATCGTATGAATCTGGTAATGCTTTATCAAGCACTGTTTCTATTTTATTTTTCACTCGTTGTTTTGGTTGTTCATCTTTAAACCAGTCAACACTCAAAAATTTTCCGTTTTCTTTCATCAACGAATGATACAATTGAGTGGCTGCTGATTTCACTTGCTTTTCTTCTTCTTTTGTTAGTTTTTCTTTCAAGAGTAAATCATATAGAACCAATTCTTCTTCGGAAAGATGTTCTGTTGATGCACGAGCATCTTCCTTTTTTAAATCTTTTACAAATTTCTTTAACTCTTCAAAATAATTCTCATTTGCGGTGGCACCAGCGTTATATCCTTGAACTAATTTTTCGTATCTTTGAGCAAAAGAAACTCTTGTTTCATTTTTATTTAGCATTGCTTCTAATTTTTGTTCGATAAAATTTCTCAACTCAACCAATTCAATATTTACATATTCTGACTTTTGAATTTTTGCAATCATGGATTCCACATCTATTTCTGAAAGTGAGATTGTCTTATTATAGTCAGCATCTAAATCTTCTTTGATATAAAATAAATTCTCCGAATCCACGCTCACATCCAATAACTCTTCAACTTTCACTTGTGCATCTTCAATTCGTTCATTTTGAATCAAGTTTCCCATCATTTTTGACATGTATTGAACCAACTTATAGATACGATTATCCCAATCATATTGGAAAATTTCAGGACAAGAAGCATCATAAATATTCTTTAATAAATTCGTATAAATAATAAATTGCGCTTTTTGCTCATCGGTTGCTACAACAGTATTAACTGCTGCTTTCGCCTTACAAGTTTTTGAAAATGTCTCTTTAGCATTTACTATTTCCATTAAATCAATGTTTAAGGATGCACAAAAATGAATCATTTCTTCCTGAGTTAAGATAAGCATCTCGATCAACTCATCTACTTGTTTTACTGGCAAGTCTAATTCAGCCTCATGATGAGAACCGCCGTAGTCTTTCAGGGCTTTTTTCATATAATGGAAAATATTCACATGATCTACAATCAAGCCATTGATCTTAATCCCACGTTTATCATCTGAATAAACACGATTCGCACGGGCAATGGCTTGCATTAATGTATGACTCTTCATTGGTTTATCTAGATAAAGAGTTGAAACCGAAGGCGCATCAAAGCCTGTTAGCCACATAGCGGTTACAAATACTAACTGTAACGGATGCTCCGGATCTTTAAATTGTTCTTCAATATCACGCCCTTCGTCATCAACTTGATGGTATCTTTTTCTATGTTGCGTAATATCTAAGCCAAACCGCTCGAACTTTTCTTCTTCTCCGCTTTCTTCACTTACCACAACAGCCATTTCAACACTATTCATGAATGTTTTCTCTTTTAATAAAGCTTCTTTCTCTTCCTGAGAATGTGTTTGTTGCAACTCAGAATTAATGGCTCGTATTCTTTTTTTCCAATGCTCTTGCACTTTGTTATACATCATAACTGTCGCATATTTATCGACAGAAATAACCATGCCTTTTCCTAAAAAACCTCTTTTTGGAAAGTGTTTAACAATGTATTGGGCAACTTCGTCTAATCGATCGTCTCGCTTCATTACATTTAAAGAACTACGGTATTTATTCTCTAATTTCTTTCGTTCTTCGTCTGTCAATTCTTCCTTATCAATAATATCCAAAAATTCATCATTTAATAGATCATTATTCAAGTTAACTGTAGGCACTTTTTTTGTATAGAATAAAGGAACTGTTGCACCGTCATTAATGGAATCATTAAATGTATACTCACTCACTGGATTCCCAAAATAATCATACGTTAACTGTTTACTACCTAACAATGGCGTTCCTGTAAAAGCAATATATTGTGCATTTGGTATGCCCTTACGCATGTTTTCAGCTAAATTTTTATATTGGGTTCGATGGGCTTCATCTACAATCACAATAATATCTTTTCGTTCAGAAAGCAGAGGAAAATCTTTGTATTTATCGTATCTAAATTTTTGTATCGTAGTGAAAATCATTGAGATATTACTTTTTAGTAATGCTCTAAGTTGCAACCCACTTTTTGGTTTAACCATGTTGGTATCTTCAACCACACCTGTTCGGACAAAATTTTTGATTAACTGCGAATCTAAATCATTTCGGTCTGTCACAAGTAAAAAAGTATAGTTCCCTGCAAATTTTCGTCTGATCTTCCGAACATACATCACCATAGAAAAGCTTTTGCCACTGCCTTGTGTATGCCAAAATACCCCTAATTTTCCATTTCTAGCTTCTCGATTCTCAAAAGCTTCAATCGCATGATTGACACCTAAAAACTGATGATTTTTCGCAACGATTTTCGTATCTTTATTTAGATACAAAATAAAGTTTTCAATATAATCTAAAACTTTCGCTTTTGGCATAAGTCCTTTCAGTAAATATTGGATGGAGAGCTCTTCATCATGAATTTTCGTTCGATCAATTACTTCTTTTTCATCTTCTATTTTAAGCCATTCAAAATAATGAGAGAAAGTCGAATTATAGCTACCTGCTTTGGTGATATGTCCATTTGAAATAATACATAATTGATTGAAGAAAAATAATTGTGGGATATCCTTTTTCTGATCCATCAGATTTTTTGAATACCCTAATTGGACATTTTCACTTGGTTTCTTTAACTCAATCCAAACTAAAGGAAGTCCATTGATATACACGATAATATCCGGTCGACGGTACCCAATCTCACCAGCAATCCAAACTTGTCGAGCGGCAATAAAAGAATTATTTTCAGGATGCTCAAAATCAATTAGCTTTAATGTTTCAATCTGTTCATCATCATTGAGAGAGAATTTTATATTGATCCCATTAATTAAAGACTGATAATACTCATAATTTTTATCTTTTAATAACCTAGAGTTTAAAGAATCATCCTTGATAATTGCTTGTATTTCCTCAACAATGAGTGCATCTGGAATTGATGGATTCAGTTTACGAGCGTATTCTAAAAGAACATCAGGTAAAACGACTTGTTTTTTTGTCTGTCGATGTGTTCCGTCCTTAAGAGAAGAATTTGTTTTTGTGTAAGCATTCAAAAGTGAATAACCTAAATCTTCAAATTCTTCCATAATACGCAATTCCAAATCATCTTCCGTGATAAAATCAACCATTTTTAGACCTCCTTTAGTTCAAGTTTCGTTTTTCTTACTCTAGTTCAATTTCTCCAGAAAGAAGTTTTGGGAGTAGAGTGTCTCTAAGTTCTTTTAAAGTTTCGTTTTCTTTCTTCAAACTATTTATATTCTTTAATAAAGAGTCATTGATAGCATTAAACTCTAGCATTATTTTTTCTGCTGGAAAAATCACTTTATTTTGATAGGCTACATTTCTATTTAACCCTGGTACAGCTGAATCTGAAATGAGATTGCTAAAATCCTGATTTTTTAAAATTAGTAATGTAAAACCCATTGATAAATTTTCAAGCTTAGGTTTAATCCAAAAAGTTGTATCAATTGGAAAGCTATTTTCTTCGGAATAGTAAATAGAACCAACTGTTCCTTTTCGTCCAACAATAATAGATGGACCTTTTATTAAATATTCATTGTGATAACCAACTACTCCACCAGAACCATATACAGGATACTTTCCATTTAAACGATTTTCTTTCTTTAAAGCTTTCCCATATTCGAAGGTGACTAAATCTCCAAGATTTTTTACTTCCCATCCTCCTGGAATTTCACCTAGTTCACTCTCTATCATTTTTCCACCATTTGATTTGTAAGGATTTCCCTTTTTATCTGGAAATTCAAAATTAATGAACCAATGGTTGAAAAGAGTTTCTACTATTTCTTCTAGAGTAATAATTATTTTTTGATTAATATCTATTCTTTTGGATAACGGATTCAATATATTTACAATTTTTTTTTGATTTTCTACTGAGGGCAAAAATAAAGGTAACTCTCCATAAATCTTAGCATTTATATTTTTCCGAGTACTACCAGAGCTAAATCCCCCAACCCATCCCCAGTATTCACTTGACATACAATAATATTTAACATATTCAGGGAATACTTTTTCAGGGTTTAACGAGAACTTAATAAGGAAACCCGCATATACTAATTCACCATCTGCAGGATTATAAAAGTAATTTTTTCCAGTACTATTCCCTGTTCTAGCAAAAACAATATCATTTTCTTTCAGAATATATTTTTGATAATTCTTATCATCTACACTTTTTAATTCTAAAAAATTGATACTGCCATCGTCATTAATATCTGTAATTCTAAGGTATTTTGGGAGTTTTTCATTAAAATCAACTGCTGATGCTCCAATCCCATACGCCCCTCTATTTTTAATAGAAATATCTTTAAGAAAAACTTTTTTAAATTTCATACCCTATTCCTCCTAGGGCCTTTTTCACTTCTTCTTCTAATTTGTGTGATTCACTCAATTGGTTTGAAAGCATAGTTGTTAAACGTTTCATTCTTACCTCAAAGGGTTCCTCGTCTTCTTCTATTTGCTCAAAACCTACATACACACCTGGAGATAAGCTCCAGTCTTTTGATTCAATGCTGTTTTCTCCATGAACTGGAACAACGCTACATAATCCTGCTATATCCTGATACATTCCTTCTGGGAATTGTTCATTGACCCAATTTAGTTGTTTTTGCCAATATTCCTTTTGGTCATCATTTAAGTCAATATTTTCTTGATACCAGTTTTTGAGTTCTTCATATTCTTGGGCATTTTCTTCATACAACCTTGTAATCAAAGAAAGATTTTTGATATGTGCTTCATCAAATTTACGGTGTGCACGATCTACCTGTGTATATAATTCTTTTTTATCTGCATTAATAAACAAAATTTCTTCATGTTTCTTTGATTTATCAAAAAACCATAGAGTTGCTGGTAAAGTTACTGTATTAAACATATTCGAAGGTAACACAACAATTTGTGAAACATGGCCACTTTCTAACAATCTTCTTCGTATTTCTTTTTGTTCCCCATCTCCAACTGTAGATGCACCATTTGGCATAACTAATGCTGCTTTTCCATCTTTTTTTAAAGCAGTGGCAAATTGATTAATCCATAAATAATTGGCATTAGGTACTTTCTCTATATCATCTTTTTTACTAGAATTTCTTGGAATGCCATATTCATTGAATCTTTTTTGATTACATACCCGTTCATACTCAACACCTCTTACATTAAATGGGGGATTGGCAAAAACATAATCAAACCTTTCATAGCTATTATAGGGATCTTCATAAAATGAATTGGCTTGAGTAATATCTCCATTCATGTTATGAAGTAATAAATTCAATTGAGCTAATTTTACAGTCGCCGGTTCTTTTTCAACACCATAAGCTCTTAAAGCATTGGGACCATAGCCATGCTTTTTCGCGTAAAGAGCTGATTGAACAAACATTCCTCCTGAGCCACATGCAGGATCTAATATTCTACCTTTTTTTGGTTGAACAACTTCTACCATATACTGAACTACTGATGCTGGAGTATAAAAGACACCGCCACCTTGTCCTTCAGCCATAGCAAATTTCCCAAGAAAATACTCATAGATTTCTCCAAAAATATCGACTGAGCCCTCTGTTGGAATATCTTTGAAATTCTTAAGTAGATTTTTCAAATTACTTGCAGGTATTTCTTTGTATTTTTCTTTAGGTAATGTTCCTTCTTCTACGGAAGATGCGTATCTTTCCATTTCATTCATTGCATTTACAATTGCTGGTGCGATAACATCTTCTTTTTCTGGAAGATTTAATAAATAATCATACCTTGCGTCATCTGGCACATAAATTCCTGCTAATTCAAGAGCAATTTCACTTTTATTTGCTGAAATACGTGTACTTTTTTGTCTTTTTTCAAATTCTTCTTCAATAGCTTTTTCAAATTTTTTATATTTAGCGTCAGCAAAACGCAAAAAAATTAGCCCTAAAATGGGTTCAGCATAATCATGGGCACTTAAATTAGAGTTGGCACGCATATCAATCGCTGTCGTCCAAAGATCGTCTTTCAGTTTTTTTAATTCTTTATCATTCAATTTCTGTTGCTCCTTCATCTATAAAACATGTTTAATTATTTATATACGTAGTCAAGTAAATTATATATGAAAGCAATGTAAAAGTATACTTTTCAGTGTATTTATAGTTAATCATTACCTGTCTTGATGGAATCTATTGTATATACATCATTATCCCAATCTGAACTCAGTAAATAAGCCATTCTTAATATCTTAAAGAATGACTTTTTTCAATATTTTTTATCTGTTATTTCAACACCTAGCTTTATTCCTAAAAAGATTTCAACATTAACAAAATATGTTCTAGTTGTTCACTTTCATACCCCATCAATCTTTTATTAATTTCTTTTAAATAATACTCTTTTGAACGAGTTTCTCGAAGAAATTCTTCAACGGTGACATCTAAATAGTCGCAAATAACATATAACATTTGAATGGAAGGTGTAACACGCTCATTTTCAATAGAATTGATATAATTATCACTTTGTCCAATTGCCAAACTCATTTCTCTAGCACTAACGTTTTTCCTAGAGCGAAAGTAGCTTAGCTTTTTAGATATAAAACGTTTAAGTTCTGATTCATGCATTTTATCACTCCTCTTTCACACACAATTTTACAACATAAAAACCAAAATTTACGAGTTATAAAAACCAATTTCTATTGAAATTCATTTTTATAAAGTGTATAATGTTCATAAGGCATATTTAAAAAGGGTAATCGCCTTTTATCTCAATCATACTAAAAAATAGGAGGATACAAAACATTGGAAAAAGAAAAGATTACAGTAATAACCCAAAACAAGCAACCCATCAAACAAATTTCTTACCAAGACATGTATGCTATGAAAGATACTCTGGAACAACTTGAATCATGGACGGATATTTTAATGGTCGTAGATAAACACTTTGCCAACAGAAAACTACCCCTAGACAAGAAAAAAATTGCCAGAGATTACTACTCTTTATCTCAAATTTTTGGTTCATTTATGGATGATTTTTCAACCTGTATTGACCGATTAGAAACACAACTGGATCAATTAATGAAAAAAGAAAAAGTGAAAATCTCTCAATAATTCAATTATTATTTTATGAGTTCTTCGAACATTGAAAGATCTAGCTAATAAACGAAGCCAACAGCTATGTTAAAACTACATAATAGCTGTTGACTTCTTTTATTGCATTAATACATGTAAAATATCATTTTATTCGTTTCACACAATTAGGTAAGATAATCCTTTGTTTTATCCATATCGCTTCATGTCGAACCTTCCAACACTGCTTTAACCCAACGATTCAAGAGTCAGCTTACAAATTTCAACTTTAATCAATAGCTCTTTTCAACTCGTCAATCTCTAATGGTGAAAGAACCGTTGAAAGATTTGCATGACCTGCAAGTCTTTTCTTTGATTCCAAAGGTAATTGTTGCATGACACTTAATAAAGTACGACTGCCAAAATAACTTTTTTCAATTTTTGCATTTTCTAGCAATAAAAAGAACAGTTTAATCAATAAATCTTTTTTCTCGCTGTTTTTTTGTTCTTTAAGACTATCAGGAAGGGAATGAATGTTCACTTTCCCTGTATAATCAGAAATATTTTCTTCAAATACCTGTAAAACCTTTTCTCCTTTAGATAATACAGTGCTGTCTTCCTCTAAATAATAAAGAATGTCTCTTCCAAAGTCACCTTCCTTATCATGCAGCATTATTTCTCGAAGCCACTCCTCTTCATACTCAAACTCAAATTTGCTTTGAAGAATAAAAGAGAGCATCCAAGAAAAATTGATGTTATTCCAATTTATCTCTATTTCTTCATCACTAGGATTTATCTTAGATAGAGCAAGCAAGAACAGATTATTTTGATTCGCATTATTCACATAGCCTTTTTTCAGTAATTCTTGACCTATAAGCTTAAATTTATCTAAATCCCCTTGCTTGAATCCGCTTATTGAAAAAGAATAGCCTTGGAAAGTATTGATCGTAACATTTTCTAAATCTACTGAATTGTCAGTTGTTGTCAAAGCTCCCAGCGTAAATTCTCTAAATTGATTAAAATTAACATTAGCTACAATCTCATTAATTACACCACGTTTAGACTTGTCCTTTTTGTTTAGTAATATCAGTATATCCAAATACCTTCCTAACTCAGTATTCATAAAATCATCACGTTCAATCAATTCAGGTCTTTCTTTATTTGTATACACATAGTTATAACTAAGCTTATTAACCTCAACTTGAAATAGCTTTTCAAACGCTTTATGTTCAAATTCTTTTTTAGAAATCAACTCTTGAAAGAAGAATTTTTCTTCCCAACTAAAGCTATCTAAATTGAATTTTTCTAAAAATATATTTAAAGCCTTATCTTTTAGATCAGAATTATAATCATCCGTTAAAATTTTGAGAAAAAGTCTGTCAAATTTTGGATATAGAAGTGACCCCTTATCAATAATTAGCTTTTCTATTTTTTGCGAAACTACATCATCTTTTTTCAATACATTTAACAAATAATTAGAAGTTTCTTTATTGGTTTTTTCAGAATAAAAGTCTTCTCTCTGTGAAAATGACTCATCTTGACTACCTAATAAAATCTCCAAGATTGATTCTTCATTTTCCTTAAGAATCTGACTACTGTCTATAAATGAACGAGGATGAACAATG
The DNA here is from genome assembly GCF_017316105.1 of Candidatus Enterococcus ikei. Lineage (NCBI taxonomy): Bacteria > Bacillati > Bacillota > Bacilli > Lactobacillales > Enterococcaceae > Enterococcus > Candidatus Enterococcus ikei. The sequence goes on along the minus strand of NZ_JAFLWD010000009.1, from coordinate 92,302 downwards.
CTAGCAGGTCCTGATTCAATCGCATTTTCATAAACTTCAAGAACGTCCTCTCCTATTTCTGTTCTATGATTTCTTGCAAATTCATTTAGCTCAGTTCCAAAAGCAGTGTCATTAAAATCAATTGTAGCTATTAACTTGTTAACAATAGGGCTAGGCAATTGCTTTTCATTATCAAAATTAACTAGCATTCGTTGAAATAGGCGAGTTTCCAATAAGAGTTCGGGGAAATTCTCTAAAATAAACGTTTCTTCGAACAATAATTTTTCGTCTAGAAGGGAATTATATATAATTTTTATTAACCCATCCATTGAAACAATTTCATTAAATGACCAATAGAGATATATTCCTTCTTCTTTTAGTGACTCGATAATTGGCATAATCAATTCACTTCTAAGATTAATTTTAAGACTTTGTTCACCGTAAAAAATATTTCTATGATGTGAGTTTTCTTGCTGAAATTGCTCACTTAACCAATATCCCATCAAATCTGAATCTTCAGAAAAAGATGTATTAACTAACGATTGGTTTTGTGCCAGATGTCTTCTTACTTCATTCATATCTTCTTTTGAGATATTATCTGAGGTCGGAAGTTGTTTATATACTTCAAAAAGATCTTGGCAGTAAATGTTTAGTTTTTCATCCTTAAAAATTCCAATAATTATTTTGAGTTGTTCAGTGTCCATCTCATTAAAATTTTTACTAACCATATTCCAAAAACTACTGATATTACTAATTTTCTTCAATATAATCTGACTACGTAATGTAATTTTTAAAATCTTTTTTTGTAAATCAATATCATCAGTTTTAAAAATATCGGATAAATATCGTTCATCTTCTGAATATTTTTCAAGTGTTTTCTGATAAATTTCATTATCGGTTGATATACTATGAAGTATCGACCAATCCTCACTAGACTTAGACACTTCTAATTTTTTCTGAACGGCACTTACCATTTTCTCTACTTCTTTTGGTAAATCATCATAATTATCACCATACCAAAAAATGGTTGTATGATTATTTTTTTGATAAGTTTGATTATAAAGATTTCTAAACTCTGGAGATTCATTCGGCTCTGCTTTCATCATAGCAAAATTTTTAGATGTTGCTGGTAGTAAGGATAAAATCTCTTCTTCTTCCATACTACTTCCAAGAAATAAGACAATAGGTTGTTTTGTTTCAAACCATGTTCTGAAATTCTGAAATTCCTGTGTCTCTTTTAAATATTGCCGAGAATAATCCAAGGATGAATTAACAAAATAATTTCCTTCTGTAGTTCCATGTAAATGCAACACATCACCAGATATTAGCCTGCTACTCCAACCAGTAAATTCATGTAGATTATTTATAGTTTTAAATGCATCTTTCTGCTTGATACGTTTCAAATGTTTCTCAATTTCGAAATCATAATTTGACGTTATAAAGATTGGATCTAATTTTATCAATTCAACCAACACACTATTTTCTAAATAATTTGGTACAACCTCTTTAAAAAAATATTTTTCAAAATTAAGCTTTACATCATCAAAGTCTTCTCCTAAAATACCATGCAACAAAGTATGTAATAAATCAATCTTTCTTTTGGGGCCATTATTCGATTTCAAGATTTCATCAAATTGCGAGAGTAATTTACTTGAAACTTTTACCTTTTCCCCCATAACATGTTGTATATTGAATTGCCAAAAATGAATTAATTTTTCAATGTACCCATTCCAATTAGGGTAGCCTTGCGAAAGTGAAATACCTGCTCCTATAAAAACAACTAGATTAAAGTTTTTTACTGCTCCTGCTAATGAATCAACTAACTCATTAAATTCGTTTTCTGTATAATAGTTGCTCATAATAATCTCCTGTCTTACTGCAATCATTTAGTTATCAACATCTTTGGATGTGATTGCTAAATATTATTTATCAATTTTCTTCAATAACTCTAACACTTTTTTGCAGTACATATAATTATCTCTATTATACCAAACTTTTTATTTATCAACATATATTCACCCAAGGACAATTTACAAGTTCATTAGGATAGAAAAATATTTATTCTAAAAAATGCCCATTGGTGCTAGTTTTCGAATATTAAAAAAACTAGGAATACCTAAGTAACAGCATTCCTAATTTCTATTTTATTGTTATCTTACACTGCCTTCCATTTATTAATTAACTTGATTTGATTAGGAATGACAAAACTTACAACAATAATTTACAACTACTTTAATTTCTTTAGCTTATTATTTGATACTTTAGATGTCGACTATTTTGATTTATATCTATTACATCGAGAACTAAATCCTTTAGAATCAACTTTTTCAGCTAAATCCTTTAATTCGTTAAATTTTGTATCGGAGAGATCATTTAAATATATAGAGCTATAACTAATTTTTAGCAACGACATATTATCAATAAATTGTTGACAAATCTTACATGGGGAGTATCTAATAAATAATCTGATAGGTTTATTTTGGTTGATGGCAAATGATAACAATTTTGTTTCACAACAACTAAACATTCTTTTTTTTCGAGTTAGCTCAATTTTATATTCTCTTTTTCCAGTTGTTATAACTGAATTTTTTTTGCAAAATTTAAAACACTCATCTCGTCTGAATCTGTCAAAACCTCTAGGATCTCTCTCAAGAAAATTAGTTAAAAACATTTCTTCTCGAATAAATTTTATATGATTTACATATTTTTTGCCTTCAATATAAAATCTAGTAGAGTCTTCAATTTCTATTCTCTCGTATCCTCCGAAATATTGTCTCATTATATATTCGAATTCTTTCATAAAATCATTATCAAAATAACCACTAATTGAATATCTTTTTGTCTTATCAATTAACATTGTTGCAAAGCACTTATTATAATCTTTTAAACTATACTCAGAATTACTTTTATCATAAATAATCTTTTCAATAAACTTAGGAATATCAAATTCTGTTTTCTCTGCAGCTGTTGTAAAAGTCCCCAGTGATAAAGCAGATACATTTTTAAGAAGCATTACAGATTGTATATCACTTTGCCTATCCCTGTATATATCATCAATTAATGTTAACGTTTCATTTGAATTAAATTTTTCTATTTGATTAAATCTATCAGTTTCAATTGCAGTTTCAATTTGTAGAAGCTTAACTACGTTTTTATATTTTTCTGAATCTATAGCAAAAAATAATCTGTACACTAGATGTTGAATCCATAGTTCTTTTAATATTTCTAAAGGTAATTCATTTAATATTTCATTTGTGTAAATAGTTGCAGTTTTATATCTGGATTTTATTTCTGCCTGTCTATATTTATTAAACTCTAAAAGTTTATTGATAAGTTCCATTTTTTTATATTCATATTTGAAATTATCGTCTATTTCTAAAGTACTATTTATTTCCTCAAAAGCAAATCTCTTAAACAATACTAAATTTCTATGATTATTATCCAATTTTTCCATTTTAGATAATACTTCTTTTTCAATTTTTTTATTATATTCATTATTATAGAATTCCAGTAATGATATTGGATAAAATAATTCTTGTAAAATAATATCTTGATTATATTGATTTTTATATTCTTCCGTATTCAATCTCTTTTTTAAAATATAAAAATTGATAGGATACATTATAACACTCCTTTTTTTACAAGTTCAATTCAATTATATTAAAAAAACATAGCCTATTAAGAGTATGTTTGAAATATACTTGCACAAACTAACTAAATCCACCACGCCATTATTTTTATAAAAGTATTTGCACTTTAATTCTTTTATCATTATAAATAATCAACATATCTAGATTTTCATCATATTCTATAACGTTGTAATCAGTTGAAAAAACACTATATAGATCATATTCTGACTTAAAAAATCCCTGTCTTTTTTATCTTCACCAGCGCCAAAATCGATAAAAACATTATACCAATTAGTTTCCATTTCAACTCTTAACCATAATTGCCTCTAAATAATGAATTAAATCCCTATTTATTTTGAACAATAACAGTCTTTACTTGTATTTGCTTCGATAATTTTCCTTCATCTACTAACTTATTTAATACAACAATATTTCCAGACATTTTTTCACTCCTTTTTTATTAGCTAACTTATAGCAAAAAGAAATAGCATATAACAATATGTTATAAATAAATTTTATTAGAATAATTGACCATCACTATCAGTTTATTTTTACAGTTATATTTCGAAATATTCTGGATAGAGTTTTAAAAACGTTTCTCTAACTTTCTTACCTAACTCACAGTATTTAGTATATAATTCAGCCTCTTCTTCTTGAGATAAACTTTCCTCGACAATATAGATAAGATAAGTTGCTTGCAGAATATCGGGCTCATAAGTAACTAATTTCTGTACCTTTAAATCAGAATCTGATTTTCTTAATTTTTCCATAAAATTTGTCACATTAGTTTTTGCATGCATAAAAGAGTCATCCAATATAGTCACATAACCTTTTTCAATAAGTAAATTATAACGTTCTTCATCAGTTAATCCTTTTATATCCATAATTAATCCAGCTCCTTTTACTTCTAGTATACCAAAAAAATACTAATTAAAGTGAGCTTTTAAGAGAGGACACTATACAAATATGATATATCCTCAAAATACATATATAATAAGACTTCTGAGTGATTTAAGCAGTATTAAAAGATCTGTATCTGTTAGATTTTGGCGATGTTTAAGATTTAGTATTTCATTCTTTTTAGAGACTCCAAAACCTCTAATTACTTCTCTTCTTGGAAGCTATTTAGATTCTAAAAAGTATGATATAGTAAAGTCAAAAAGAATTGAAATTATAGCTTTACGCTATACGAGTGACATTACCTAGAACAATTGGAATTTAATTGTTCGGAGTTGAACAATTAAAAAAGCAAACGAACCGCGAACCTTAGACTTGTATGATTGCTTCTCTGCTGTCCTATTCATTGCAGTCTTTTGTTTAAATCTGGTGCCACCATTGACCAAGTGCAAGAAGGTTGGTCCATAAAGATATTAAAACTACTATGAACATTTATACTCATGTCACAGAAAAAGTCAAAGTAGAAACTGAGCAAAAATCCAACCAATATGTTAACTTTTAGACAAGGGGATATGAATGAATAAATCAATAATACTTAATGATATTGAACAAATGATAAAAACAAAATATATTGATCCACTAGCAAAGATTAAGTTTTCCAAACTAAATGATCACTTTAATAACAAGAAAGTTCTCGGAGTTTACTTTGTTTTTAATGAAAAAAATGAATTAATATACGTGGGACAATCTGGAGCAAATAAAAACTCTGACTCATCATGGGGATTAAAGAACAGAATAAATCAGCACTAATCTCAAAGTGATCGTGGGGCTAAAAATTTTGGAGTTAATCCCGATTATGTGAGAGATAATTATTTTTTCTCATATATTTCTTTAACTGAAAAAAAATGATAAAAGAACTAGAAATTTTTTTCATTGGCATCTTTTCAAGAGTTTTAAGGTTTAATAAGAACCATATAATCAAAATTTTTAGTTAATGGCTACAAACTCACATTTTAAGCAAAATAAAAAGCTAGAATCCTTATATATCAAGGATTCTAGCTAATATAACAGGTTTAACCTACACTGCCTTCCATCTCATAACTAATCAATCGATTCAACTCAACCGCATACTCCATCGGCAATTCCTTCGTAAACGGCTCCACAAATCCCATAACGATCATCTCAGTCGCTTCAACCTCAGTCAATCCACGACTCATCAAGTAATAAAGCTGTTCTTCCGAAATTTTCGAAACTTTCGCTTCATGCTCCAACGCTACTTGACTGTTATGAATCTCATTAAACGGAATCGTATCCGACTTCGATTTATCATCCATAATGATCGTGTCACACTCAATATGTGAAATCGAACCAGCACTATCTTTCCCAAACGTTACTTGACCACGGTAATTCACTTCTCCGCCGTCTTTAGCAATTGATTTAGAAACAATCGAACTTGAAGTGTTTGGCGCATTATGAATCATTTTCGCCCCTGTATCTTGGATTTGGTTTTCCCCAGCAAATGCAATCGAAAGCATTGTGCCGCGAGCACCTTTTCCGTCTAGATAAACACTTGGGTATTTCATCGTTGTTTTGGCACCTAAGTTACCATCGATCCACTCAACGGTTGCACCTTCGTATGCTTTGGCACGTTTTGTTACCAAGTTATAGACGTTATCTGACCAGTTTTGGATCGTTGTATAACGTGTATAGGCATCTTTATGTGTAAAGATCTCAACGATTGCTGCGTGTAAGCTATTGCTTGTATACGTAGGTGCTGTACAGCCTTCTACGTAGTGAACACTTGCACCTTCATCCACAATAATCAGTGTACGCTCAAATTGTCCTGTGTTTTCCGCATTGATTCGGAAGTATGTTTGTAATGGTACATCCACACGAACCCCTTTTGGCACATAGATAAACGTTCCACCAGACCAAACCGCTGAGTTTAGTGCAGCCAATTTGTTATCTGTTGGTGGGACTAATTTTGCAAAGTATTTTTTGAATATATCTGGGTATTCTTTCAACGCTGAATCAGTATCTGTAAAGATGATTCCTAATTTTTGGAATTCTTCTTTCATATTGTGGTAAACCACTTCTGATTCATATTGCGCTGAAGCTCCAGCTAGATACGCACGTTCTGCTTCTGGAATTCCGATTCTTTCAAAGGTTTCTTTGATTTTATCTGGTACATCGTCCCAATCACGAGCGGGTTTGTCACTGGCTCTTTGGAAATATTTAATTTTTTCAAAATCGATATCAGATAAATCAGGTCCCCATTCTTGCATAGCCATTTTATTGAATTGTTCCAATGACTTTAAACGGAACTCTAACATCCATTCTGGTTCTTCTTTCTTACGTGAAATTTCTCTAACGACTTCCTCTGTTAGTCCATTTCCCGTACTGAAAATTGGTTTCACATCATCATGAAAACCAAATTGATATTCTTCTAACTCAGGTACAGTACTCAAATTATCTCACGCTCACTTTCTTAGGTTGAGAATCAAACGATTAGTTTCGAGTTATTTGATTTCTCACTAATTTTCTATTCTTCGCAGTGTAATTGTCCTGCGGTTCCTTGTCCGTCATTTTCAACTGCTTGTTCTAATGCTTTCCAAGCCAATGTTGCGCATTTGATCCGAGCGGGGAATTTTGCCACGCCACTAAGCATCGCTGCATCGCCTAATTTTTCTTCTTCTGGTACGTCATTTCCTTGCACCAATTGAGAAAAATCTTCTGCCAACTGTTCTGCTTCGGCTAATGTCTTCCCAATCACCGCATCGGTCATCATACTGGCACTCGCTGTACTAATTGAACAACCACTTCCGCTAAAGGCAATATCTTTAATAACATTGTCTTGAATAGCCACTTGCAATTCGATCACATCGCCACAAGTTGGGTTATTCATTTCGATTTTCTTGCTTGATTCGGCCAACGTTCCATGATGATGAGGATGGCTGGAATGATCTAAAATCACTTGACGGTATAAATTATCTAATCTAGATAGAGCCATGTTGGAAAAACTCCTTTGTCGCTAAAATTGCTTCGATCAATCGATCCGCATCTGCTTTGGTGTTATAGAGATAGAAACTCGCACGAGCTGTCGCTGGAACATCTAAATACTTCAGTAATGGCTGCGCACAATGATGTCCTGCACGAACTGCCACGCCTTCCATATCTAACGCTGTTGCGGTGTCATGTGGGTGTAAGCCATCTAAATTAAATGCCAACACACCTGTATGATGGGCTGGATCTTGCGGTCCGTAAACCGTCAAACCTTCAATCGCCAATAGTTTTGGCAACACGTAAGCAACTAACTCTGCTTCATGTTGATGAATTTCTTCTAAACCAATCTCTGTTAGAAAATCGATTGCCGCACCTAAAGCGATCGCTCCTGCAATATTTGGCGTTCCTGCCTCGAATTTCCAAGGCAGTTCTTTCCACGTACTATCATACAAATTCACGAAATCGATCATTTCCCCACCGTATTCCACGGGTTCCATTTGATCTAGTAATTTACGTTTTCCATATAATACACCAATTCCAGTTGGACCACACATTTTATGCCCACTGAATGCGTAAAAATCAGCATCGATTGCTTGAACATCTACTGGCATATGAGGGACAGCTTGAGCGCCATCGACAACTAAGACAGCACCATGACTATGAGCAAGTTCTGCCAACTCTGTTACTGGATTGATTACACCTAAAACATTCGATACATGGGCGATAGAAACAATCTTGGTTTTATCCGTGATTTGTTTTTTTGCACTTTCCATATCTAAAAAGCCATCTGCTGTGATCTCGATATATTTTAAGGTTGCGCCTTTACGTCCTGCTAGTTGTTGCCAAGGAATGATATTAGAGTGATGCTCCATATAAGAAATCACGATTTCATCCCCTGCTTCGACCGCTAAATCACCGTAGCTTTTGGCAACCCAGTTTAAACTCGTCGTTGTGCCTCGAGTAAAGAGCGTTTCCGCTGTTTCTTTGGCATTAATAAAGGCTCTAACTTTTTCACGAGCTTCTTCATAATCTTTCGTCGCACGTTCTGCCAACGTATGCACACCACGGTGGACATTGGCGTTATCGTGTTCGTAATAATAAGTCAGTCTATCTAAAACTGCTTTAGGCTTTTGAGTTGTTGCTGCATTATCCAGATAAACAAGCGGCTCGTCATTTACTTCTTGAAACAAGATGGGAAACTGCTGCCGAATCTTATCTGCGTTTATCATGCATTCAACTTCCCTTCAATTACATCTACAAATTCTTTTTGAACATCCTTAACAGGAATCGCTGTGATCACTGAACCTAAGAAGCCACGGATAACCAAACGTTCCGCATCATCTTTACGTAAACCACGGCTCATTAAATAGTACATTTCCTCTGGATCAACACGACCAACGCTGGCTGCATGTCCTGCGGTTACTTCATTTTCATCGATCAATAGAATCGGGTTAGCATCACCACGAGCTTTGTCCGAAAGTATTAAGACACGACTTTCTTGTTGGGCATCTGCCCCTTTAGCTCCTTTTAAGATGTGACCAATTCCGTTAAATGTTAAAGTACCTCGTTCACGAATAACTCCGTGTTGTAAAATGTGTCCCACAGAATGAGAGGCTTTATTGGTTACACGAGTGTCAATTCCTTGTGTTTGTTTGCCAGCACTGATTGCCACAACTTTCACTTCTGAATGAGCGCCTTCGCCTACTAAATCAGAATCAAAATCAGCAACCACGTCACCGTCATTCATCACGCCTAACGCCCAATCAACAGAGGCATCACGCATGATATGTCCACGACGGTTCATATAGGTTGAAACATTTTCACCCAATTGATCTACAGCTGAATATTTCACTTTTGAACCAGCTTTAGCAATCACTTCAACCACGATATTCGCAGACACTTTGACTTTTTGATCGCCAATTGTTTGGAATCGTTCTAAATAGCTGAACTCACTATGTTCGTCCGCTACAATCAAGACATGTTTGAAGAACGATTCTTCACTCGCTGAATCTTGAATAAAGATCGCTTCGATTGGTTCTTCGATGACAACATTTTTCGGTACATATAAAAATACACCGCTATTCATAAAGGCTGTATGGAAAGCCGTTAATTTATCTTCATTCATTTCAACCGCTTTGTTCATATAATATTCTTTGACTAAATCACCATGTTCTTGTAATGCAGTGAACATATCCGTGAAAATTACGCCTTGATCGGCTAATTTTGCTGAAAGTTGTTCAAACGCTGTAATCGATCCTTGTTGCACGATTACTGGATTGTCTTTCATTGCATCAAAGCTTGGGATGTTCATTGTCTCAGGTGCATACTCTTCAGTATTCACATTAAACAAAGGCCAACGGTGAAATTTCACACGTTCGATCTTTGGTAATTCTAAGTTTTCAGCTTTTTCTAAAGCCGCTACACGTAAGTCCGTCATCCAAGTAGGTTCTTCGTTACGTGCTGAAAAAGCTTTAACGTCGTCAAGATAATTCGCTGTTGTTATTTCCTTCATTTATCTTGTCCTCCTTATGCTTCTTCTTTGTATTCGATACCTAATTCTTGGCTGATGCCAGCATAGCCTTCTGCTTCTAAACGTTTCGCAAGTTCCGCACCGCCAGTTTTAACCACACGGCCTTCCATCATGATATGCACCACATCTGGTGTGATGTAGTTCAATAGACGTTGGTAGTGAGTGATGATCAACGCACCAAAGTTTTCGCCACGCATTTCGTTTACGCCTTTTGATACAACTTTCAAGGCATCGATATCTAGACCAGAATCAATTTCATCTAGAATCGCAAATGTTGGTTCCAACATCAATAATTGTAAGATTTCGTTCCGTTTCTTTTCTCCACCAGAGAAGCCTTCGTTTAGGTAACGTTCAGCCATTTCTTCTGGCATATTTAGTAAATCCATTTTTTTATCTAATTTTTTGATGAATTCCATGACTGAGATTTTATCATCTTCATCACGTTTGGCATTGATCGCCGCACGCATGAATTCAGCATTCGTAATTCCTGGAATTTCACTTGGGTATTGCATGGCAAGGAATAGACCTAAACGGGCACGTTCGTCCACTTCAAGTTCTAATACATTTTCTCCGTCAAACAAGATTTCGCCTTCTGTGACTTCGTAATTAGGATTTCCCATGATCGCAGCAGATAAGGTAGATTTACCTGTTCCGTTAGGCCCCATGATTGCGTGGATTTCACCTGTTTTCATCGTCAGGTTAACCCCTTTTAAAATCTTTTTATCTTCGATTGATACGTGTAAATTTTTAATTTCTAAAACGGACATGTACAATTCCCTCCAACTTAAAATAATTATTTTATCGTTCTCATTCATTTTATCCTAATTGAGAATGATAAGCAATCTCTTTACTAGAATAATTCTTATTTAATCTAGGTTTTGTTTGTGAAAAAACGGACTTAATTAGAATCTTTCTAAAATGGCTATTATTATTGATATCACTATACACGGAGTTTTTTGAAGAAAATAAATTACCAACCACCAGAAAAGCCACCGCCTCCTGATGAACCGCCACCACCAGAAGAATCACCACTAGAACTTGAACTATTATGATAAGAATCTGAGCCACCACTGAATGATATATTACTGAAATCAATGTATGAAATGATACTTAAGTGCTTAATGTATTTATAGTTTGATAAATCAATACCTGGAAGAGTTGTGATAAAAAGCATATCGTGAATATCTTTGTTTGCTTCTCTATAGTATGAAGCGTCAATATTTTTAATTTTCTTTTTTGCTTTCTTGTAAGCTTTAGGAATTCTATCTGACAATTTTTCCGTTAATCTATCTGAAAAATCTAGTGCTAATGTGTTCTCATTTAATAGTAAAAAATAAGTCGTCAGCATGATTAATAGCGATTCCTGTTTAGGTTTTTTAAGTGTCTGTGTCTTAAAAAATGTTTGAACAAGAGTTTTAGTTTTAAAAAAATTCTTACGCGCCAACAAAAAGCTATCCAATACTTGTTGCATCTGTTCATAATTTTCCATCAATCGACTTTTAAGATGCTCATTTGCCTGTTCTAAATGCGTTTGGTCAACTAAAATATCCTTAGTTTTCAGATAATAGTCTGGCCAAAATGGAGTCGCAAGTTCTATACACATTTCACAATAGGTTTGTCTATTTTTTTGTGGCATTTGCTCTAGTTTTCTTTTGCCAATACTTCTTGCCAAATCGATTATAACGTCTTCAAACAAGCATTCGGATATTTTCTTTTGCACGCGTTCATATTTATTAAAATGAGCAAAAAGCATTGGGACTAAATAACTCCCGTCTATCTTCTCAAATATTGACACTTTTTTTGTTTTGCTCACAATAAAAATCTTTTTATTGCGCATTGGAGCCATTAGTGAGCTATCTTTAGCATCACTTTTTATCAAATAAACTGATCCTACATAAATCACAACGACTAGTATGATTAAAATAATTAGGTAAAATCCCCATTTTACGACTAAAGTAACATAATCAAACAGGCTTTTCTTTGGTTCTTGATAAGTATTGATGTATTCATTTGCTTTTGTTACTTCTTGTCTGGAAATATCATAACTTCCATATCTTTGTTTCACTGTAATAATTACATTTTGACTAATTTTTCGGATTCCTTCATCATACTTTTCTGCTCTGAAAAGTTCTTCTATCTCGAAAGGAATTATTTCTCTTTTCATACTATCGGTTATAATTTCCTCTACGCCATATCCTACTTCCAATCGATATTTTCGATCATCAAGTGCAATGACAAATAAAAAACCGTTATCCAGTTCCTTAGTACCTATACCTAACGCTTCAAACGTATCGACTGCGTATAACTCAATCGACTGATTTTTCGGTAGATGTTTAATTGTTTTTACAACAAATTGCGGACTACCGGTCAGTTGTTGAAAATCTTGCTCATTGGCACGGATAATCAACTCTTTTGTTTGTTCAGATAAAAGCTGTGCCTCATCATCGACATAAAAACTTTCCGCCACAGCATCTTCCCCAAAATATAATGCAACAATCCCTAATGAAATCAGTAAAAATATAAATCTTTTGATCATTTTTATTTGTTTATACTTATAGTTATTTTTCATCCCTTAAACCCCAATATCTTTTTTAGACTCCCTATCATTCAATTATTCCATACGCTTTTATAAACTTCAATATGAATCGACAGTCTTAAAATAATTCGTCTTTTGATTTTCCTCAATCTTTGTGAGATAATTTACAACGATTTCAGAAAATTTTTGACTAGAACAAAAATCATTTTGTCCCAGCCATCCGAAAAGAGGTTTTTTAATGTCTAAAAAAGGAATCATCATTGTTAATTTAGGTACTCCGGATAAACCGGAAACGAAAGAAGTTCGTGCTTACTTAAAGCGTTTTTTAGGTGATAAACGGGTAATTGATACTAACCGTTTGATCTGGTTACCTGTTTTACATGGAATTATTTTACGAACTAGACCGAAAAAATCAGCTGCTTTGTACCAAAAAGTTTGGCAAGAAGCTGGTTCACCGTTACTTATTTATACTCAATCACAAACTGAACAGTTGCAAGAACGTTTTCCAGATCACATCGTTCGCTACGCTATGTCTTACAGTAAACCTTTGATTCCAGAAGTTTTAAAGGAAATGCATGATCTAGGTGTTACCGATTTAACGATTATTCCATTGTATCCGCAATACTCAACAACGACCACTGCGCCGATATTTGATGAAGTAGCCAAATTTTATTTGAAAGCTGAAGCGATTCCTAGTTTACATTTTATTCAATCATTTTACGATGAGCCATTATATATTGAAGCTTTAGCCAATCAAATCAAACAAGCATTAGCTGAAAAAGAGTTCGATAAGATTGTTTTCTCTTATCACGGTATCCCGGTTTCTTACGTGGAAAAAGGCGATCATTATTTAGAGCACTGCGAGCAAACAACGAAAGCTGTAATGAAACAAGTGGGTGATGTTCCTTTCATTAGTACGTTTCAATCAAAATTTGGCCCAGCTGAATGGCTCACTCCAGCAACTGATCAAACGTTAAAAGAGCTACCTAAACAAGGGGATAAAAATATTTTGATCATCACTCCTGGGTTCGTTTCTGATTGTTTAGAAACAGTTGAAGAAATTGAAAAAGAAAATTACGGCTATTTTATGGAAAACGGTGGCGAACATTTCCACTATATTCATCCGTTTAATGCTGACCCGATCTTTGTTGATATTTTAGAGAAAATCATACAAAAATAGTAAAAAAGACAGAAAAATCAATTAAGATTTTTTCTGTCTTTTTTTATTATTTATCTACAGGTTTTACAGATCCATCCCATTTTTCAAGGATCCAATCTTGGATTTCTTTACTGTGTAATGCATCAACCAATTTTTTGATTTTATCGCTATCTTTGTCTTCTGAACGAACAGCCACAATATTTACGTATGGTGAGTTATCTTTCTCAAGTAAAATTGAATCTTTCAACGGATTCAAGCCAGCACTGTAAGCAAAGTTAGCATTGATTGCGACAAGATCTGCTTCATCATTGTTGTAAGTTGTTGTTAAAACTTCTGGATTGATGTTATGGATAAATTTCAAGTTTTTAGGATTTTTATCGATATCTTCAAATGTTGCAGTTTCTAAATCTACCCCTTTTTTAACGGTAACTAAATCAGCATCTTGTAAAATCGTAATAATGCGACCCCAGTCAGATTCAGAGTTTGATGTAATGATCGTTGCGCCATCTTTTAACTCTTTGATATCTTTGATTCGTTTTGAGTAAAGACCCATTGGCTCGATATGAATCCCGCCAGCATTTGCGAAATCATAATTGTTTTCTTTGACTTGTAAATTGAAGTATGGAATATGTTGGAAGTAATTCGCATCGATATCGCCTTCTGCCAAGTTTTTATTTGGTAAAATGTAATCATCAAATTGAACGATTTCTAGATCAATGCCTTCTTTTTTAAGAATTGGTTTTACTTGTTCTAAGATCTCCGCATGAGGTGAAGCGGATGCGCCAACTTTTAAAACGGAAGAATTTTTATCTGATCCTGCCGATTTACTATCATCTGTTTTATCCTTTGCTCCACCACAAGCAACTAATCCAAAAGTAACAACTGCTAATGCTGCTAAACCGAATAATTTCTTTTTCATATTTATTTCCTCCAATTATTTTCTATTTTGATTGTTTATCGTTTGTCAGACCGTTTCACTAATTGATCGCCGACAAACTGAATAATAAACACAATAACCAAGATCAATACTGTTGCGACTAATGTAACGGTATTATTGTTGCGGCTAAATCCTTCTTGATAAGCTAGGCCTCCAAGACCGCCACCACCAATGATCCCTGCCATTGCAGTGAAACCAATCATCGTGATTGTCGTAAGCGTCACACCCGATAGTAACGCTGGGGTACTTTCAGGAATCAATACTTTAAAGATTTTTTGGATTCTAGAAGCGCCCATTGCATCTGCCGCTTCCAACACACCACTGTCAACTTCACGAAACGCAATTTCAACTAAGCGAGCATAAAATGGAGCTGCTGATACGATCAACGACGGAATTGCTGCTTTTGCACCGATTCCTGTACCCACTAATTTTCTTGAGAAATCCATCAACAAGATAATCAAGACAATATATGGGATAGAACGAAAAATATTGCTGACAACGGATAAAATGCTGTAACAAACTTTTGCATAAGGTGATTTGTTACGGCTCAAGCTATAAAGTAATAGACCTAATAAAAATCCAATGATAATAACAAAAACCATCGCAACAACCGTCATGAATATAGTATCGATCGCCGCCTGCTGCATTGATTCTGGATTCACCCGACTAAAATTTAAATATTTTTCTACAAATGTCTCATTCGCCACGGTGAATCACCTCCAAACCAACTTTTTTTTCTTTAAAGAATGTCAATGTTTTTTCTACTTCACTTGCTGTTCCAATAATCATAACGGTTAGGGAGCCAAACGCGCCTTCTTTAGCTTGTTGAACTTGTCCTTGAACCACATTGATATCTACAGCAAACTTACGGATTGCTTGAGAAATGACTGGTTCATTCGCATTGTCACCACTAAATTGAAGAGTAGCTACTAATCCAGCTGGATTTTCTTTGATCAATTCTTGTAATAATTCTTCTGTATCTTCTTTTGGTTCTAATTCTTGTTGCACAAAACGTTTTGTAACAGCTTGTTTCGGATGTCTAAAGACTTCTAACACATCGCCTTCTTCGACGATTTGGCCTAATTCCATGACCGCAACTTTATTACAAATTTTACGAATAACATGCATTTCGTGTGTAATCAATACAATCGTTAAGTTCAATGTTTTATTGATTTCTAATAATAAATCCAATACTTCATCAGTCGTTTGTGGATCCAGTGCGCTAGTTGCTTCGTCACAAAGTAAGATTTCAGGATTATTAGCTAAAGCTCTAGCGATCCCTACACGTTGTTTTTGTCCACCCGATAATTGACTTGGATAAGCATCTCCACGCCCTTCTAAGCCAACTAAATTTAAAAGTTCCTGTGCACGTTCTTTTCTCACATTCTTTGGAACATTTGCTAATTCTAACGGTAACATGATGTTTTCTAAAATCGTTCTTGACCATAATAAATTGAAATGTTGAAAAATCATCCCGATTTTTTTACGAAATTGACGTAGTTCTCGGTTTGCCATTTTCGCGACATTTTGCCCTTGGATGATAACTTCACCTTGTGTTGGTAATTCCAAGCCGTTTAATAAACGAACTAAAGTACTTTTACCAGCACCAGAGTAGCCAACGATTCCGTAAATATCCCCTTGATCGACGGTTAGTGAAACATCGTTAACCGCTGTTACTTGTCCGCTTTTTCCAGAAAATTGTTTTTGTACGTGTTCTAATTCGATTAGAGGCATTTTTTTCCCTCCGCTTTCTTTGGTTTTGCTTCTGTTTTATTATACTACAGGATACGTGTCATTGTGAGTAACATCTTGTAGATTAGTGCTTTTTGCATGTTCAACATCAAGTTACTTTATAACATGATGTTGAACATACAAAAAGCTTCCGCCCAAATGTCTGAATCTGACATAAGGACGAAAGCTTGTCTTTCGTGTTACCACCTTGATTTACCATTATTTCACAATAATAGCCTTATACAGTACTTGAATTCGCATACTGTCGTGCTATAACGGGCACTCCCGTAATAAGTTCACCTCTGCTCACTTATTCCGCTCAAAGACCATCTTCCATCTCAATCATGTTGCCCATTTCCAGCAAACAAGGCTCTCTTCAAACACTTTCGACATGTACTCTTCTTTTCAAAGCTTTTACTTTTATTGATGAAATTATAGCAATATCCAAATGGCTTGTCAATAATTTTTACGCTTGGTTTAATTCTGCTTCATCAACATCGGTTAAAATAGCAATCCAGGCATTTGTTTGATCTGCATCATCTAATACACTTGGATCTTGTTCAGCCGCTTCATTGATCGCCACGATTGTTCCGCTGATTGGAGTACTAAATTCACTTACAGCTTTTTCAGCTTCCAATTCAATCAGTGAATCTCCTTTTTGCAGTGATTGACCAACCTTAGGCATTGTTGCAAAAGTGATATTTCCTAAATCTTCTTGTGCTTCATTTGTTAAACCAATTTTATAGCCTTCGTTTGTTTTTAAAACCCATAGATTATCGATTATTTTCAATTCTTCAGCCATTATTTAATAGCTCCTTCATAATCAGATTCTTTAAATCCATTTGCTAAAAATTGATCACCTTTAACAAAAATCGGACGTTTAATCAGCATACCATCAGTCGCTAATAATTCACTTGCTTCTTTGATCGAAAAGTCATTGACTTTGTCTTTCAATCCTTGTTCTCTATAACGAATACCGCTTGTATTAAAGAAACGGCGAACGGGTAAATCACTTTGCTCCATCCAGCTTGCTAATTGTTTTGCAGTTGGAGGATTTTCGATCATATCAATCGTTTCGTATTTTACCTGTTTAGCATCTAACCAAGCCTTCGCTTTTTTACAAGTTGAACATTTTGGATACCAGAAAAATGTGTACATTTTAACGCCTTCTTTCATTTAATAGTTTTCGATCGTAGCTTCTTTTTGATATTTCATCGACATGATCAATCCTACACCTAGCATATTTCCCAAAATAGAGGAACCACCTTGGCTAATAAACGGTAACGGAATCCCTGTTAATGGGAGTAATCCGATATTCGCTCCAATATTTTCAAATACGTGGAATAAGATCATCATAATGATCCCAGTTGCAATGTAAGCATAGAATTCATTATTCGTATCGAAACAAACACGAATCATGCGGTAAATCAAGATAAAGTATAACAAGATAATAAAGCAACCACCAATGAACCCAAAGTTTTCACCCACAACAGTAAAAATCATATCCGATTCTCTGACTGGTACATACACATCGCTGACATTAAACCCTTTTCCAAGCAAACCGCCAGAACCAATCGCAGTAATCGCCAAAGCCGGTTGGAAAGAACGATCAGGGTCATGATGGAAAGGATTCATCCATAAATCGATTCGATCAAACTGATACGGTTTAAAACCAACTGAATACAGAAATTCACGTCCCGTAGTCGTAGTTACTAAATAAATTGTTCCAGCTCCTAATAATAAAGCCGCCAAAAATGTTGGTAAAATAATTTTCCACGTAATTCCTGACATTAAAAATACACCACCAAAAATGGCTAAGAAAACTAACATCGTACCAAAGTCATCCTGTAGTAAAATTAGGATAATGACCGGCATTGTGACCAACAACATTTTTCCAATCAACCAAAAATCAGATTTGATCGTTCGGTTGATATTCTTCACATTGTGCATCGTTACAACATAGGCCAGCATCAAAATAAAAGCCACTTTCATTAATTCTGAAGGCTGAAAAGTTGTTCCACCAATACTGATCCAGTTTTTAGAACCCGTTTGCGCTTCTAAATATGGGTCATAAAACTTTAAAAGCAATCCCATCATGATCAAACCAATTACATAAAACACAGGGGTTAACCGCCAGAGAAGTTTAGAGCTAAAATTCATAACAATCACAATACTGACACCACCGACTAAATACCATAGGCCTTGTTTCATTAGCATATTGCCGATTTCTGGTCGGTTTGGATCATTACTTAAAGCTACATAAAGTGACAGTATACCGATGATCGAAAGAAGGAACACAGGTAAGATTACACCATAATCAATTCTATTATCTAAGTTGCGCATTAATTTATTTTTATTCATTCGTCATCCCTTTTCCTTAAATCATACGCCTTTTATTATAACTTTCTATAGGGAGAAAAGAAAGTATAGACTTGATGATTTTGGAAAAACTTTAAAGTACAAATTTAGTAGCTATATTTACATTGTTTTTTTATTTTGACAAATGTGTCCTTTCAATATTGATGAAGATAAATTAGTAGAAGAAATTAATAATGAAATGCCTACACTTTTAGAAGAGGTTGTTACTTCATCTGAAAATACGATTATCAAAATTGATAGAAAATATAATAGTTATCGAAGTTTACTAGTAACCGTACCTTTAGATATAAAGTATGAACGTAATAGTGCGAAGAAAAAATATATGGATACTATCGGTTTTCTAATTCAAGAAAAAACAGCCAGTACGTTATATCCAGATAAAAAACAGATTCCTTACATCACATTTCGATATGAAAACACTAATGAATTTTTAGGCGCTACTGATTTAATTAATCGAAGAAAATTTATTCTTTATGATGAAACTAATTATTGAGAATGATCAGCTAATGAACACTATTTTTTATTGAACCTTATAACAAAAAATAGGCCAGACAAAACTAAAATCGTTTTGCCTAGCCTATTGGTATTAAAATTGGTTTTGTAAACTACATCATTATAAAAATAGAGTTATTTTACAATATCCAAAACTTTTTCATAAGCTTCAATTTGTGCATATAAACGTTGGACCTGCAATTCATTTTCAATATAATTGATAGAATTTCCAAGATTTTCTTGACGTTTGTCTTCTAAGCGCTCGACTTCTTTCTTTGCTTCATTGGCTAATTTATTGATTTTATCAATTTTTTCTGACATGATGCATTCCTCCTATATAATTAGTTATAAATTTAGTGTAGGCTCTTTTTTGTAAATATACAAAGATTATGAATAGATTCTCTTATATAGATGGAAAATAGTTAAAAAAACTCAAAACCTTCAATAAGTACGGTTTTGAGTTTACATTTTATTTAGATAAAATATCTCTGAAATAACTTATCCATGATTGTTCCTGTTTTTCCTCTTCACTAATCCTATCCAAAATATAAGCACGCACATAGTTAGCACACTTCCGAGTATCATTAGTACGTTTGAATATTGATTGTTTTCACCCAATGGCGGAAATAGCGTGGTTTTTTGTGCAGGTTTAGCGTTTGATTGATTATTGATCATTGCTTCTATCTTTCTTTCATAAACATATGTTACAACCTGAACGTTATCTGTAAAAAATCCTTTTGCTATTCCTCGAACTTCTTTAAATGTATAGCCATCAAATTCTCTTTGTTCAGTAGCGTATGAATCGCCAATTACTCCAATTTTCACCACTTCGGCACTTAAATTATTTCCATCGGTATCTTGATATTTTACTATTACATTCGATATCTTAGATGGATTTTTTTCATAGATATAAATTACTGTTTGAGCTTCATCCATGAATATCCCTGTAGTATTTCCCTGAACCTCTTTAAATGTATAACCATCAAACTCTTTTTGTTCTGTAGAATACAAATCGCCAATGTTTCCTGTCTTAACAATCGCATCCGCAAGGCTTTTTCCATTTGTATCTTGATATTTTACTGTTACATCTGCTGCAGCAACGGGATCTTTACTATATACATATTTTACGCTTTGTTTTTCGGCGGTAAAAAGACCTACGGCATTGGCTGGAAGTTTATTTTGATTTAAAGTATAGCCTGGAATGACCAATTTATATTGATCTGTAGTAGCATCATACATATCACCAATATTACCCTTCATTAATTGAGGCTCATGAATTACGGTGCCATCTTCCTCTTCATAAACGACTTGAACATCTTCCCCAGGTATTGGAATATTAGTAAAATGTACCCCTCTTCCAAATCTCCAATCAATATAGGTACCATAACCACCCGAATCATATCCACCGCTAAAAGGAACAATATCTTTATTCAAGGCATTATTTTCAAGAATAAAGTCTCTTTTTGGCGTCATTGTAAATGAAATAAGTAAATCCGGCTCTCGGTTATTTGCATCATCTGGATGGACGATCGCTTGCGTAAGCTCCATCTTATAACCAACTAGATCATTTAAATCAGGTAGTATATCACTATAATTTATTCCATCTGTGGTATACGTTAACTTAGCATTCCCTTTAGTGACTGTCGGATACGAGGCAAATTGAAACCAAGAATCTCCTGTGCTGTCTTGGTTTGTAAATTTTGCTAAATACTTCGTCATAGTTCCGTTATTGACTGTTAATTCTTGTTGAAAATAAACTAACTTATTTGTGTTTAAGTCTATTTCTGTCGGTTCAGAGAAAATATCATGAAAAGCCTTTCCCACAAGAACATAATCTGTCCCATCATCTGAAGTTTTCATTCCTGAACTAGAAACATTGCCTTGCGCAAAAGCTGATGAAGAATAAAACATCAAAGCTCCTATTACTAGGAATCCTATACAGTGCAAAATTTTTTTCATCTGTAACCTCTCGCTTTTTTTTATTTTTGTCAAAACGATCGTAACACAGTATTCACTTCAAACCTGTTTTTTTATTTTAATAAAACGAAATAATAGAACACTTTGTTTTAGTTAACATAAAAATAAAACAGGCATACCGAAAGTTCAAAAACTTTGATATGCCTGTTTCTCCTTTAATTAATGCCAGCTGTAGGAATCGAACCTACGACCTACGCGTTACGAGAGATTTTAATACGAAATTTAATAATATAGTTTAATTATGATTTTTACTGTTATATCAGTCCTGGAACTGATTATAACATATTTTAACAATGATTATTTATTTAAATTTTTGGGTGGATTTGGGTGTAAAAATAAAAATTTGGGTACATTTTTAGGTGTAAAAATTTTGTTAGCCAAAACATAATAAATTCAAGGCTCTTCTGTTAATTCAGGAGGGCGATTTTTTACTTAATTAAAGAATCCTCTCCCCCAAGTTGTATCAATCTGGCCACCATCTGGACCAACTGCAACATAACGACGAGTACCGCCATAATCAATATAACTAATCCAAACGTAGTTAGCAGATTGTATATAACTATTGTATATAATTGATTCGTTTGGATCATACCAAGCGAGTGCAGCACTCTCAACTGTAGTATCTTTAGACACCGGCAAACTTTAATTTGTTGTAAATACTCCAGACATTGCAGACCGCTTTCCTGTTTGAGGTTCAACTGGTTTATTTGGTTCTGTCGGCTTATCCAAATTATGCTCTCCATTGTCTGGTAACCCATTAAATAGATCATGTTGCAATTGTGCTTTACTTATACCCTGACTAGCTAAATAGCTATAAGGATCAGTATGATCACCCCACCAATTTTGAGTAACCCATAAGTGCGTTTTAATACCATATGGCGTGGCATCATCCAAATCAAATGTAAATCCAGCTTGTTTAGCTAAATCACGAGTAAGATTTACGTATGTAGCATAGTCTTTTTTTAAAATTTCCGCATTATTTGTACGAGCTAACTCAATTTGTGCATATGCCTTACTATTTCCAGTAGCTCCAGCCCCGTATTGATAATAACCATTAGGTGCTAACTGCTTAACACGTCCACCACTTCCAACAAAATAAGACACATAAGCATTTTGCCAATTGCGCTTCATAAAAATTACTTCACGATCTAAACTATCAGCCCCTACATTACTAGGATTTCCCGCTTCATGTAACACAATAATCTCGTTACTAGCATACCCAGGATGATAGCTGAACTGAATTGGTCTTGTTCAACTGTGTATGCTTCCTCTCTGATCGGCACCCAGAATATAATTGGATTCTGCCTTCAAAGAATAATGAGTTTCTTCAATGCTTTTTTATTCATTTGCATTGTTCAACTCCTTTTCAGCTTCTAAGAGCATTTCTTCCCACGTATTCGCTTCTTTATTTCCTTTATTAGCTCCTTTTAGCTTTTCTACTTTAGCACGCAACTTGGCTTCCTGAGCGTCAAACACTTCTATTCGTTTTGAATTAATTTCTAATTCGCTCAACTGTTTAATGGCTCTTGTAAGCTGATTACTGATTCGAGTTAGTGCTTCTTCTATGGCCAAGATATCGTCAATCTTACGGAAAGTCTTTTCTTTCATCTCGGTCATTTGAAGTTCAGGTAAAGAAACTTCGATCGACTTTCCTTTTCTTTCCATTACATTTTTGCGACCTCGTAACTCGTAAAGGATTTGTTGTTCACTTTGATCTAGCCCGTTCTCCGCTTCCTGAATCCGCCTCAACATTCTTAGTTGTCAAAATTTCAACAAACGGACCTCTTCGGACATAATAAAAGAAGGATCATCACTCATAGTTGAATAAATCTTCCTCTCATCATCGGATAAGTATTCTGCAAATATCGTTTCATATTCCCCACTCTTAACCGCATTCTTATTACCTTTTGGCGGTGACGCCCTGCTGTTACCCTTGTTCCCTTTAGCGTTCTGATTACCCAAAGAAGCGCCTCCTTGATTAGTAACGTTACCTTTATCATTAGTAACATTACCTTTCAATTCAGCGCTCCATTTATCAATTGATTTCCATTTTCTTATTTGAGAATCTGACACTCCTATTTCTTCGGCAATATCCTTTAAAATCTTTTCTCCATTTGATTTTAGCCAGATTTCCTTTGCTTGATACCTTCTAGGATCTCTCTGTCTAGCAATCCATATCACACCACCTCACGATCATTGTTTGTTGATTTTCGTTTTACCTTTATTTTAATAAAATGCCTAAAATAAATGTGAATACAGCTAAACCTATAGTAAACTGTTCTTGGTTATCAAGAAGCATAAATTTTTTTATTAAACTACTTATTGTAAGTAGAATGAAACTACATATTGAACAAATTAAAAGACACCAAATCATTATACAGGTAATCCAACCAGCTGTTGTTTGCGGGCTATTCATCAACAGAAATGAAGCAAAAAATAAGACAATAAAACTTAAAAAAGCAACAGTCAATGTAATCATAGCATCATTATTACTTTTACCTGCATAAATAGCACAAGCATACAAAATTGCCCATAGTCCTATCATGAATAGAACAGTGGCAAGGTAAATTTCAAACGGAAGATCAATTTTTTCTTTACTCGCTTTAAAAAATCCAGTTTTGTCTAGTTGGTACATAACGCTAACATAATAGATACTAGAAAAGCCAGCGACACCAGATGAGAATAAAAGTCTAGGCATATTATCATTAAAATACTGTTTAACTTCACTTTTCTTTTTATTTTCTTTTTCAAAAACTACTTTCAACTTTATATCCATGTTTATACTCCTTTTTACCAAAAAAATAGCTTACTTTTAAATATTTTTCAACATCAAATCAGCTTCAATCAGCGTTATAAAATCAGATACTGAGTTGAGTTTGATCTCGCCCTCTTTCAAATTCTGCAACCATTGACCAAGCGCTAGTTGAATGTTTTTTTATACCCTTCGACCGATTCAGCTTTCTCCAGAGCCTTTTCGATCTCATACTCTAAATTAAAATCACTATGTTCTATATTTGTTCCCATTTATCCATAAATTTAACACTTCATTCTATTAAAAAAAGCTCATTAAAGAGAGCCTTGATTATTCTAACTTTTATTAATAAGATAAAACTCGGCCTTCGCGCTTAAGATTACTTTCTAAAGTACTGTAAGTTTCAGCATGCAATTCGTTAACATCCAAAATTATAACTTCATCAACAAAAGGATATAATTTTTCAGCTCGTTCATAGTAATCATTTGTAGTAATAATAATTTTAATTGGAACAGGTGAATTTTTCAACTGAGAAATAAATGATTCAGTATCTTTCTCTTTAAAAAACAATGATTCAACAGGATAAAACACTATAAAATCTTCATTATAACCAAATTTGTCAGATGCGTTTGTCTTCCTTATAAATCTATTCTTAGAATTCGCAAAATTATACGTTTGATTTTATTTTACTTTAGGAAATTTCTTTTTAAATGATTTTTCAAACAATCATTGATTCGATTGCAGCCAAAACACCTGATAACTTTTCTTAATGAAAATACCCGCGAATGAGTACAGTAAGAGTAACATTATCTTCAATCATATTTGATAATTCGTGCACAAAATCATTTCGACTAAGTCTCTTCATAATTCTCACCTCTTTTCTAATTTAATTATACTATATTTATCATGCACTATGTAAATTGTATTTATTCTTGGTTAACTTTACACTACAATAATAATGCATTGACTCGGCAACCTCACAAGGAGGTACTGCCATATTAGATTTACTGTTTAAAACTTTACCCATGGTTAAAATACTGCATGATATCTATCACCGTCACAGGGATAAGCAGTATAAACCAAAGCACAAGAAAAGGAGATACGTTGAGCTGTCTCCTTTCTTTGTTTATTATAAATCAAAGTCTATATCACTGTAGTCTACACATCCATTTGATTTAAAATGAATTCCTGTTGCATACCCAATTGTAAATTTCAGTGGTACCAACGAGTAGTTAGTTATCGTAATCCTTTGATTTGCTCCATATTTTTCTACGTCTTTATATGATTCATCCGTAAAGGGTGACCACTTATGCTCAATAATTGAATTACCGTTAAATACAAAGTCATTCAGCACTAAGCCATTGATGTAAGTGTGCTGGGTTACCCCGAAGAAATCTTTATTAGGATTTTCAGGTTTAATTTTCACAAGCAACTTTGACGCAAACTTTTCTTTATTAACAATCCCATCTACAGATACCGTCATTCTATCTCCACTTGCAATTGTTAACTCTCTCCTTAATACACTCACTCTTGGATTTATATGAGTCTTTGGTAACGACTCCATTCCATCAGTCGCCTCTGCTGTTTTAGCTCCTGAAAACAATCCAACCCCTACCAAACAACTTGCAATTAATAAACTTTTTCTAAACATACAAAAACTCCTTTCTTTTTGATAATTAATTTTAACATAAAGGACATTAAAATGAAAGGTTCAATATAAAAAGCCACCGCATAAGCGATGACTTATTTTTTATTTCTTTCGCACTTTATTTATCATTTTTCTTAGCATAAGTGTTGAAATTACAAAGTATACTATGCCTACTAAAGAAAATGCTTCTTGTATAAATAAGAGATACTTCAATAAAAGTGTTACGTGAAAGAATAAAATCAAAATTTCCAACAAAATAGCCGTAATAAGATAGAACAACCCAAAGTACACTGGGCTATAATACTTATCGACATAACCTGCAGTATCTTTTTCTTGAATTTCTTTTCTTGAATTAAATTCAACCATGTTACCAAGCATTGAATATAAAAATCCAGAAAAAATTGTATTAACAGTTAGTAGATTGTATAAACTATCAGACTCGACCTCTTTAGATAATGCTTCTCTTTGACAGATCATGGTAAAAACAATTATTAACGTTGAAACCCCAAACACAATAGCAGTAACGGTATTGTCTTTAACGTATTCTTTCATAATAACGTCACCCTCTTTCAAAAAAATATTATTCTAAAGCGTCATTTTCAATTCCAATATATCTTAATATTGCTTGTTCAATTTGTTGAGACTTATACCACAATTGGTCTTCTATTGACGTTTGAATAGACTTCACGTCTGTCAGACTACTTACATTATATTCAAAATTGACATTTTTTGTAAAGGGATTATCCACTAGTTTAAAGTCTTGCATCATCTCATCATTGTCATCTTTAGCTTTTATTTTAAGATTCGATCCTTTTTTACGTAATGATCTAAAAAATGTTTCGGCATTTTCGTTATTTTCAAAAACTGATGTCTTTCTTTTTTCAGCTTTCAAGGTCACTCCGACTTTTATGCCTTTTTGATTTTGTAAAAGATCATACTCTTTTTCAGTAAGCCCTAAAAGCTGTTTGGTATATTCTGGCGGTAACGTTAAATCGTAATACATAGTGCCGATCATGTCTTTTCCACTCAACGCCTTTATAGCATTTTCATCAACTAAACATTCAATCCAGCCCCATATTTTATCAGTGCTTTTAAACTCATTCGTAATTAATGCTGAAAGATAAGAAATACTAGGTGCTGTACTTTCTTTTAAGTATGAGACAGCAAAAGTTGATTTATTAATTAAAAAATAAGAAAATGATTCGAATAACTCATCAGTAGCTTTACTAATATTTCGTGGTTCCAAAGTATCGCTTTTCCTAATTTGGAATTGATTAATATCGTGTTCTCTTCCTAGTTTTCCAAATATATAGAAATCATTTTTCGTAATCACTTCTAAAATAGCTGATTGTCCGTTAGGCATATTTAAATCTTTAAGTATTTTTATTGAATTATTTAAATTCAATTTATTATTGATAATTTCGTCAAGAAATACTAATTTGGATTTTGTATCCAAAAACTCTTGAACTGAATTCCCTTTCGAATCAAAACCCAGTCTAAACATATCGAATTTAAAAAATGAATCTTTTTAATCTTTTTACACACTCCTTGTAATTAATATCTGCTAATTTGATTAAAACAGAAAGAAGCTCAAGGATTATGATTTCATTATACGCGAACAAAAGTTCTGTTTCTATCAATAATTTAAAACACCCACAGGCTGTAAACTAGGTATTTACCTGTGAGTGGCTATAATAAGTTGATCATCCGCTGGTATGTTAAAAGGAAGTTTCATGCATCAGAAATTTGTCATTAGTTTTTAGAGCTTTTTCTAAAGTATTTCTTTTGTTTGTGACTATTTTCATTCTGGTCTTAAGGCTTATTTCGGTTGCTCCTTTCCAATTCATATTATTAGAAATCATTTACCTTGGTATACTTTATCTATCAGCAGGTGGTCTGCTGAAATAATTAAGCGAGGTGAAACAGATGCCAAATTATATTTGTAATAAGCATGCTGATGATAAGGGCAGACATGAAATTCATGATTTAAATTGTTCTTATTTACCATTACCTGAAAACAGAGTCTCGGTTGGTACGTTTAGCAACTGCCGTGAAGCTATTAGACATATGGAGCAAGCTAACCAAGGTAAGGGTTTTAATTTTGATGGTTGTTATTGGTGTTGCAGAGAATGTCATACCGGTTAATTATCTAGAGGAGTAGTTCCAGCTGCTCCTCTATTTCTTTTAACTGTTTCTCGATACTTTTCAACTGAACTAAACTCAATCACTTGTTCTAAATGTTTCTTGTATTTCTTGATGACTGCCTCTTGCCTTATCAACTTAGAATTTTGAGATTTGATAATGTTGACTAGCTGTCCGTTAGTCATACCTTCATATTTTAGTGGTAATTCATTCATTGGTCTCCTTCTCCTGATTTCTGTATTCTAGCTACTACCCAACAGATATACATCACCACTAAAACTCACTGCCTTGCGTTGTCTCGCCTGTGGCAAAACAGATGATCGATACTGTTAGTAGGATTAGGTTGGCTGTGGTGATCAATTAATCACGCTCCTTAAAAATTATCGTGAACAAACTCTAAAAATTCAGGATGCTTATGGTTCCACTGCCCACCTTGTTTTTTGATAAGCTTCTTCTTGATGTATATTTGTTCTTTCGTAAATTTCTTAGTAACCCATTCTTTCGTGTAACCTAGAACTTCGGCTACATCTGCTTTAAATATCCACGGTCTGTGGTCTATCGTTTGGATTGGCTGTTGCAGTTCTTCAAACTTCTTTTCAACAATTTTTTCTATTTCTTTTTCTAAGCTCATTTCATATCGACCTCATAATGTTTTGGCTAACATTTTTTAATTATTAATTGCTTCGAGCGATTCAATTGCTGATTTTATTTCCGGAATCTTACTTTCAGGGCTTCTACGATCTTTCATAATATCCGACATATAAGGTTTTGAAATTCCGATCTGTCGCGCTAACCAAGCCTGAGACTTGCCATGCTTAGCGAGTTGAACTCTGACACTTGTGATAAACTCCTGTGACCCACGATCACTTCCTTCTGATTTTTTTAGTAAGCTAACTTAATTAGCTAATTTCATAAAAAATTTTGACACTTTCTAAACAATAGTTTAATATCTAGTTATAGCTAAATAAGACTATAAAAGCCTACAAAATAACATTTCACACGTTCCCCAACGAATTAATGTATTTGATTTAAGGTTTTGTTTGTCAAATAGTTAGCTAACTAAATTTGCTTACGAACATAGCTTATTGCACTTAGGTTTAAAACGAAAACTTTTTTTAAACAATAGTTTTACTTGTTCTGTAATTGCTTGGAAAGGATATTGCTATGACAGCTTTTGACAGGTTAAAAAAACTGTGTGATCAACAAGGAATTTCAGTTAATACATTGGAAGAAAGAATTGGACTTGGCAAAAACACATTATACGCTTGGAAGAAAAAAGTCCCTGGTGGTGTCAACTTACAAAAGGTTGCTGATTATTTTAACGTTACAACTGACTACCTTCTTGGAAGAACCGACAATCCAACCACTTCTGATGAACTTGGTGATGAAGATTTAATTACTTTCTTTAGATTAAACACTCAGGATCTGTCTGATGAGGATAAAGAAAAGTTGAAAGAAGAGCTAAAAGATTATCTTGAATTTATGAAGAAAAAACTAGAGAAGTGATTGGATGATGCTTAATGAACCTAGACTACGACACTTATTTTGAATACCATGATCAAAGTTATCAAGTAATTGAAAAAATTGCTGGTTACTATGGGCTTGAACTAAAAGATTTAAGGTGGGATCATTATAGAGATTACGCAATAGATGTGGAAAATATCAAGATTGTTCCATATGGGTTTGGTCACGTTTCATCCAATCTACTCTCTGCAAATATACTGAAAATGGGCGATGGTAGACAATGTTTTTCTATTTTACATGAAATTGCCATTCCTTTTTGATCTAAACCAGAAGGAATATAGGTAAGGCTTTTTGGAATTGTTAAATGGTAGTGGTTATTCGGAAAAGGATATGCCTAGAGAACAAAGAGCCAACGTATTCGCATCGTTAGCAACGGCCAACAATGAAGCAATAAAAGATTGTCTAAAAAATGAGATGAGCTTCTCGAAAATGTGCGACGAATTCCAACTAAGCAACTCAGCTCTCCATGTTCGGCTATTTGATTTTTAACAAAGTTATTTATGCTTAACCCTAATATTGCAAGACAAGTATTAAATACTTTTAGATATTCTGGTGACAATTCAAAAATTATTGAAACTATAAAAATGAGTTTCTAACAGTTGAAAGCAAGGATTTGAAATGAAAAAAATTATTATTTTTAGTTTGTTTAGTGGATTATTTTTAGCTGGATGCGGATTTAACAACGATAAAAAAGAATCATCTGACAGTAAAGTTGATCAATTAGAATCTAGAGTTAAAGAGTTGGAAAGTTCCTCCAGCTCAGAAAAAGATTCAACACAAAATGAAGAACAGATTTTATCTAATATGAAATCAGATACAAATAAAAAAATTGTAAAAGCTTTTCTTGATGCTCATTTATCACTTGAAAAATCGGACGGCTCAAATTCTTTTGAATACTTCCCAAATGAGTCTGATATTGAGAATAGTCCAACACAATTTATCAGTCAGATGAACTTTACCACTCATATTATAGAAGGAGTGAGTGGTATTGGCATAGAACCCTACAAGTCAGAAGAAGAATTAACAAATGGAGAAAAATACTTACAAGAAGAGTCTTATAGTCCTCTTTACATGGCGACAAATAAAAATATATTGTCTCTGATGTATACTTATCAGCCGAAAGATTCTAAAGGTCAAAAAAAATTGGATGAAGAATTCAACAAATACAAAGAAGTATTTGAAAGTATAGAATAAATTAATTGGAGGAGTATAAATGTGGTTCTTTAAATCAAAAGAAGAAAGAGCAACAGAAAAGGCTATAGAAGATGCTAGAATTTTTACAGAAGAAGTTGAGCAAGAAAAACTAATCAACAATTTATCCAACGAAAATTTATCAAAACGAGCTGCAAAAATTGATGGAATAAACTTAAAAAGTAATGAGTTTTGTTACTTTTCTGCAACTGAATACTTTAGGTGGCAAGAACAAAAAACAAGAACAGTGAAAACCAATTATTCTGGTTTAAAATATTCTTTCAGAATTGCCAAAGGCGTTCATTATAAAATTGGATCTACAAAACATAATTCTAGTAGAGTCACTGAATGGAACGTAGTTTTTTCCGGAGTTCCTTTTTTAACTAACAAAAGAATAATCTTTGTTAACGATAATGGAATGAAAACAATTAGTTTATCAAGTATCGTTGGTATGAAACCTTTTACTGATGGAACTCACTTGTATCGAGAATCGGGCAAAGTCATTTTACTAGAAGCTACTGATACAATTGAATTTAATGTAATTTTAAGCAGAATATTAAATAATGACTTTGACATGCATTGAAATTTGAAAGGAGTGATGCGAAATAAGCCCATATATCTACCCTCATAATGTTTTGGCTAACACCGGAAGGAAAAAGATATTATGGCAAAGCCGAAGAAATTAAAAAATGGTATGTATTCATATAGATTTAAAGTTAAAACCCCAAAAAGGGAATTGGATTGACAAGTACACTACTCAGACAACTTCTAAAGAATGTTATGAATATGAAACGAGAATAAAAGCTAATTCTCTAAATGGTATATCTCCAGAAAAATGTTATTAATTCCATTTTATGTTTTGTGGGTAGATACATTTAAAAAAGGTGCTGTTAGCCCTGATCATTACAACAAAATCAAGACGACAAGGAAATCACTTGTTGAATTTTTTGGAATCGATGTTTCATTAAAAAGTATTGATATAATTAAATATCAACGATGGATTAATTATATGGGAATTGATCAAAATAGAGCTAAACGAACCGTAACTGACAAACACAACATTACTAAAGCTGTTTTTGATGAAGCTTTAGATAGTGGCTATATTTACAGAAATCCTGCAAGGAATGCTAAAATTGTTGGAAGAGATACTACCGGTGAAAAAAAAGCTAGTTTAACTTTAGATGAATGGAAAATTCTCAGAAATACAATTAGCAAATCAGAAGATTGTACCCCCAAATATATTGCTTTGACTATGATGTATTTAGGTACTAGATTCCAAGAGACAATAGGCCTGTATAAAAGTGATTTCGATTTTGTAAATCATAAGGTTTCTATCAACAAGGCTTATGATTACAAAAGAAGCATGAAAAATACTCGTACAAAGACAACGGGATCAGTTCGAATGGTAGACTTAACAAAAGAACTAGAAACGATTATACGTGATTATATGACGAAATTAGGCAAAGATAAAAAAGTTGTTTCTATTAATAAAAATAGTCTTGAATATATTTTTATTTAGGTACATTTTGGGTGTAAAATAAAAAAGCCCGATTCGTCAACGTCTAAAAACATTGATGTATCAAGCTTTATCACTATGCCAGCTGTAGGAATCGAACCTACGACCTACGCGTTACGAGTGCGTTGCTCTACCGACTGAGCTAAGCTGGCGATACACTCAAAATTATAAAACTAAACCTACCTTTTGTAAAGGTAGAAACTGTTCCTTTTTTAAAATAAAATTAGTTTTCTGAAATTTTTCTTCATTTATGGTATAATAGAGATAGTTAAGAAAGGAAGTTTTTTTGAATGTCTAATTTCGGTAACTTTAATCGTCCTGTTGAGCCTTCTGCGGAGGGGGATTTATTCACTGTTGATACTCAGGTCACTTTCTTGATGCATGGTCAGCCACAAACTGGAATTATCACGAAACAATTAAATAATTCTGCTGTTGTGGAAATTGATGAAAACTCTGATAACACAGATTTAATGGTTAAAAGTAATGGTGTGATCGTCATCAATTACAAAAAACTAAAAAAAGTATAGCTTCTTCCATCCATTATTATTGGATGGATTTTTTGTTTATAAAAAAATAGCTGATCAGAAATATGAAACTATTTCTGATCAGCTATTAAATCGTTTAATTATTTTGTTCCAAACAAACGGTCACCAGCATCCCCTAAACCAGGAACGATGTAGCCATCTTTATCTAAATATTCATCTAATGCTGCAGTATAAATATCGATATCTGGATGAGCTTCTTGTAAAGCTTTCACACCTTCTGGCGCTGCAACTAAACAAACAAATTTAATGTTGCTGCCGCCACGTGCTTTTAATGCATCGATCGCCATAATTGCAGATCCGCCTGTTGCTAACATTGGATCAACAACGAATAATTGACGTGCATCGATATCTTCAGGCATTTTCACAAAATATTCAACTGGTTCTAATGTATCATGATCACGGTATAAACCGATATGTCCAACTTTTGCTGCTGGAATCAACTCCAAAATACCATCTACCATTCCAATACCTGCGCGTAAAATAGGCACGATTGCTACCTTTTTACCAGATAATGTTTTTTGTGTTGATTTGCAGATTGGTGTCTCAATAACAACGTCTTCTAAAGGCATATCTCTTGAAACTTCATATGCCATAAGCATTGCAATCTCATTCACGACTTCACGAAAAACCTTTGTACCACAATCCTTATCTCTAATGATTGTTAATTTGTGTTGGATCAGTGGATGATCAATAACTTGGAATTTTCCCATGCTCATTCTCCTTCAATAATTTATTCCTTCCTATTGTAAAACAAAATCGAGCGATTGACTAGTCAATCACTCGAAACTTTTACTTATAAAGTGGATATTTTTTTGTCAGCTCACTAACAGAGGCACGAACCTCAGAAAGAGTCGCTTCATTTTCATGATCATTTAAGGCTTTCACGATTAATTTAGCCACTTCCACACAATCGTCTTCTTTAAATCCTCGAGTCGTGATTGCAGGTGTACCAATACGAATACCACTTGTTTTAAAAGGACTAAGCTGTTCAAATGGAATTGAGTTTTTATTAGCCGTGATATTCACGCTATCTAAAATCGCTTCTGCTTCTTTTCCGTTTAAACCAAAACCACTAACATCGATCAATAATAAATGATTGTCTGTTGAACCGCTCACTAAACGAGCTTCTGGTGTTTGATTGAAAACTTTTGTCATCGCTTTAGCATTTTCAATGACTTGTTCGCTGTATTCTTTAAAGGTAATGTCTAGTGCTTCTTTAAAAGCAACTGCTTTACCAGCAATGACATGCTCTAATGGTCCGCCCTGAATGCCAGGGAAAATATTGCTATTGATTTTTTTCGCTAAATCTTCGTCATTTGTTAAAATAAGTCCACCGCGAGGGCCGCGTAAAGTTTTATGTGTTGTTGATGTTGTGATATCAGCATATGGTACTGGATTAGGATGTAAGCCAGCTGCTACAAGCCCTGCAATATGAGCCATATCTACCATTAATTTTGCGCCGACTTCATCTGCGATTTCACGGAATTTTTCAAAGTCGATCGTACGAGAATACGCACTGGCTCCTGCAACGATCAATTTAGGTTGATGTTCACGCGCTAAAATACGCACAACATTATAATCGATCACTTCTGTTGTCGGATCAACGCCGTAGCTCACAAAGTTATAAGTTTTCCCACTAAAATTGACTGGTGAACCGTGAGTTAAATGTCCTCCCGCAGACAAATCCATCCCTAAAACGGTATCCCCTGGTTCAATCAATGAAAGATATGCAGCTGTATTCGCTTGAGAGCCTGAGTGAGGCTGAACATTCGCAAATTTTGCACCAAACAATTCTTTGGCACGGTCAATTGCTAAATCTTCAACGATATCAATAAATTCGCAACCTCCATAATAACGTTTGCCAGGATAGCCTTCTGCATACTTATTTGTAAGAATACTTCCCTGCGCTGCCATAACAACTTTAGAAACAACGTTTTCTGATGCAATCAGCTCCAGATTGTTTTCTTGACGATCATTTTCTTTTGCGATTGCATCCCATAAATCAGGATCAAATGTTTTATAATCCATTAAACAAGCCTCCATTTCATTTGTTTGTACCGATTGTATCATACTTAAAAGCTCTCTACTCGAAAATCGAATCAATTTTTAAAATATTTTGGTTTGCAGCTTTCTTCAGTCGATTCATGTAAGCGATACCTAATCCAGTTTCCGGAAACGCTTGGGCAAAAATTATGTCGATATTTTTTTCATCTAACGATCGAAGACCAGCAAATAATAGCTTAGTTGCCTGTTCAACTGAATCTTCTCCAAAAGAAAAGCCTTCATCTATTTCATCAGAAAATGCTGATATGAGTTGATTATCCGCAAATAAACCAATTCGTTGGTTATTGTTTTTAGCCCATGTTATCGCTTTTTTAAATACATCCTGATTGCCATCAACAATCCACACAGGAGTATCTGGGGAATAATGTTTATACTTCATTCCTGGTGCTTTAGGGGCTTCTTTTTCACTGATTAAATGCTGATCTACACGCACCTTACCGACAACTTCTTCCAAGCTTTCTTTGGTTATTGCTCCTGGTCTTAAAATAACTGGAACTCCATCTGCTGCGGTTAAGTCCAATACCGTTGATTCCACGCCAATCTGAGTTGCTCCGTCATCTAAGATACCTGCAATTTTCCCGTGTAAATCATGAAATACGTGTTGAGCTGTTGTTGGACTCGGCTTGCCAGAAGTATTGGCGCTTGGGCCTACCAAGGGCACACCAGCTTTATTTATCAGCGCTAATGTTTTATCATTTTTGGGCATCCGAAAAGCAACGGTTTTTAGACCGCCAGTGACAGTAGATGAAAATGTATTTGGTTTTACAGTGAAGATCAATGTTAAAGGGCCGGGCCAAAAGGAATCCACTAACGCTTTGGTGTTTGAGGGAAAATCAGTTACATATTGTTTAACCATCTCAAAATCGCTGACATGAACAATCAGCGGATTATCGCTGGGACGTCCTTTGACTGCGTAAACTTGTTTCACGGCAGGCTCATCTAATGCATTTGCACCAAGTCCATAAACTGTTTCAGTTGGAAAAGCGATCAATTCTCCTTTACAAATCAACGCTGAGGCTTGGTCGATCTCGTCACCTGTAAATTGTTTTGTTTCCAATTTTTATCCCTCCTCTTTTTTATGAAACGATGACCATTCGATCATTTCCCGATAAGTCTTGAGCAACGTGTACTTGTTTTTGCGGGAATGTTTGCTGGAAAATCTTCTTTACAGATTCTCCTTGCTGAAAACCAATTTCTAAATAAATTTTACCATCTGGATTCAGTATATCTTTTGCTTCTTCGGCTAGTTGCTGATAAATCGCTAAGCCATCATTTTCTGCAAAAAGTGCCGTTTTAGGTTCAAACGTTCGAACACTTTCATCCATTAAATCCCATTCAGTATTACTGATGTAAGGAGGATTTGAAATCAAGATATCGATTCTTTGATCACTCATTGGTTTTAGTCCATCTCCATGAATAAATTGAATCGGTGCTTCTATGAGCTGAGCATTTTTTTCTGCAACCTTCAATGCTTCTTCTGAAATATCGATTGCTGTTATTTGCCAATCAGGTCGAGCGAATTTCAAACTGATTGCGATTGCCCCTGTTCCAGTTCCCACATCAACAACATTCAGTTGTCCGTTAGGATTTTCTTCTAAGCAGCGGTCAACTAATTCTTCCGTTTCTGGTCTAGGAATCAATGTATGCTCATTGACCAGAAAACGATGGTCATAAAAATCGCTATAGCCTAATAAATATTGCGGTGGATAATTTTCTGCAAGCCGTTTTAGGTCATTATTAAGTTGTTGCTCATCTTCTAGTGAAATTTCTTCTTTTAGATGAAGCAGCCAATCCGTTTTCGTCCAGCCTTTTCTTTCTAGGAAAACGAAAAGAATACTATAGCCTTCTTTCCCTTGTTTTTCTAAAAAAGAAGAAGCCCGTTCAAGGACTTCAAAATAACGGTTACCCATTTTGCATCTCTTCTAATTTTGATGTTTGATCGTATAAGACTAATGCATCGACGATTTCATCTAATTTCCCAGCTAGAATTTGGTCTAGTTTTTGGATCGTTAAACCAATACGGTGATCCGTTACACGATTTTGTGGGAAGTTGTAGGTGCGGATTCGTTCAGAACGATCGCCTGTACCTACAGCTGATTTACGATTTGCATCGTATTCGCTTTGTGCTTCTTGTTGCATTTGATCGTACACTCTGGCACGTAAAATTTTCATAGCTTTTTCACGGTTTTTGATTTGTGAACGTTCATCTTGCATCGCAACAGCAATTCCAGTTGGGATGTGAGTCAAACGAACAGCAGAAGCGGTTTTATTGACGTGCTGACCACCAGCGCCACTTGCATGATAGATATCTGTACGGATATCTTTATCCGCAAGATCTAGCTCTACTTCTTCAGCCTCTGGTAAAACAACCACAGTAGCTGTTGATGTATGGATCCGGCCTTGTGACTCAGTTGATGGAACACGTTGAACGCGGTGTGCACCACTTTCATATTTTAGTTTAGAGAAGACATTGTCTCCTGAAATCATCATGATTACTTCTTTGTAGCCGCCGATTCCAGTGATGCTAGCTTCCATCACGTCTGTTTTCCAGCCTTGGGATTCTGCATATTTTTGGTACATCCCAAATAAATCACCAGCAAATAAAGCAGCTTCATCGCCGCCTGCTGCTCCACGAATTTCCATGATGATATTTTTGTCATCATTTGGATCTGTTGGCAATAGTAAAATTTTGATTCGTTCTTCTAACACTTCTTTTTCTTTCTTTAATTCTGAAAGTTCTTCTTTGGCCATTTCAGCCATTTCGGCATCTAGTTTTTCACCTAGTAATTCTTCAGTGTCACTGATTCCATCGACTACTTGCTTGTAGCGACGATAAACGTCGACTGTTTCACGAGTATTCGCTTCTTCTTTGGATAATTGCATAAAACGTTTTGTATCACTAATAACTTCTGGATCGCTTAATAACTCGCCCAATTCTTCATAGCGATCTTCGATTGATTGTAACTGATCGTACATAGTTAGTTGCTCCTCTTTTTATTTAATAGGTATCGTTTATTTTTCATTTTTTCTTAGCTAATTATTTTTTTCCTGTTCACCGTCAATTGGTGGATGGAAATAGTGATTGCGACAGACTGGATAATAGGCTTCATTGCCGCCTATTTGGACTTGTGTTCCTTCATAAACGGGTTGACCATTAATATAATGTAGATTCATCGTAGCTTTTTTGTGGCAGAACCAGCAAATCGTTTTTAGTTCTTCTAGTTTATCTGCATAAAGCATCAAATATTTTGAGCCTTCAAATAGTTCGTTACGGAAATCATTCTTCAAGCCAAATGCCATGACTGGAATATTCAATTCATCCACAACCTTGGCAAATTCGATCACATGTTTTTTTTCTAGAAATTGTGATTCATCTACTAGAATACAATAAGGCTGATAGTCTAAATTTTGGATCAGTTCATAAACATTTGTCTCTTTAAAGATCGGTGTAGCTTCTCTTCTAAGGCCGATACGGCTGGAAACGACACCAATACCATCTCTAGTATCAAGTCCGCTTGTCATAATCACAACAGGTTTGTCTTGTTCTTCATAATTGTGCGCTACTTTTAATATTTCAATCGTTTTACCACTGTTCATTGCGCCATACTTAAAAAATAATTGTGCCATTTGTCCGTCGTCACCTCTCGTTTAGTTCCTCTCGTATTTTACTATATTTTCAACAAAAAAGCAGTATTTTTGAAAAATTGCTTTCTTAGTTTTTGATTATAGGTCTATTTATGTATAAAAAGAAACCAATAGACAAACGCAGACGTTCAATCTATTGGCACTTTTAAACTCATTTATTTTTGTGCTGACGCAAAATTCGCTGCTTCAGTTCCAGATTGGCGACCAAAGATAATGATATCTGCTACAGCGTTTCCGCCGATACGGTTTGCACCATGTAATCCGCCAGTAACTTCACCAGCTGCGTACAAGCCTTTAATTGGAGTTCCATCTTCTTTTAGTACTTCTGTCTTAGTATTAATTTTCACGCCACCCATTGTGTGGTGAATACCTGGTGCGATTTTGATTGCGTAGTAAGGACCAGTTGATAAATCGTTGTCCATTCCTGTTTTGCGGCCAAATTGAGAATCAGATTTAGCTGCAACATCTTTGTTCCATTGATCTAAGGTTTCTTTTAGTTTTGCTTCTGGCATATCGATTTTTTTAGCAAGCTCTTCGATTGTTTTTCCTTCAACAACAAAGCCTTGTTCATTATAAAAATCAATGGCTTTGGCACGATCACGAACACCTTGGTCAAATACCAAGTATGCTGATTTTTCAGGTAGTGCTGTAATTGCAGCAGAAACTTTATCACGAGTATCCATTTCATTGACAAAACGTGTTCCTTCTTGTGAAGCTAAGATAGCACCTTCGCCACGAACCACTTCACCGATCAAGAATGATTTGTCTTGTTGAACGGTTGGATGAATTTGAATTTCTTTCATATCCACAGTTGCGCCGCCTAATTTTTCGATCATCTTGATACCGTCACCAGTTGTACCTTCTTGGTTTGTTGTTACGTAATCTTTTAATTTTGGATCGTATTCTTCAAGCATTTCTTTATTTGCACCGAATCCGCCAGTTGTAACGATAACTGCATTGGTTTCGATTTCTTTTGTTTCTTTGTCGTTTAATTTTACTTTAACGCCATCTACTTGACCATCTTTTTCCAGTAATTCTGTCACGTCTGCATTTACAAACAGAGGAATTTTTTCTTCTTTGACATTACGGACAAGTCCATCAACTAAGTAGCCGCCAATTGCAGAACCGTCTGCTGGACGATGGGTACGTTTTTCACTCATTCCTCCAGTGATCGTTAGATTGCTAAGAACAATGCCTTTACTGTCTAACCAATCGATTGCATCTGCTGAATGATCAACGAAAAAGCGTAGTAATTCTTTATCATTTGTGCCTTTTCCGCCTTTTAATGTTTCTTCAAAAAATTTGTCATTGCTGTCTGTGATGCCGTCTTCTTTTTGGAATTTAGTTTGTGATGCGTTCATTCCAGAAGAAGATTTAATTGTATTTCCACCAGCAACTGGCATTTTTTCTAAAATCACTGGGTTCATGCCTGCTTCTTTTGCTTGTAAAGCTGCTGTCATACCTGCACCGCCAGCTCCAACAATAACTATGTCATATTTGTCTTTTAATTCACTTAAATCTGTATAGCCATTGGCTGACGCACCTGAAGTAACTTCAGTGCTTTCTTTTGATTCTTTGCTTTTCTTGGTTGTTTTTTCTTGATCGCTCGTACAACCTGCTGCGACTCCTACAAATAAACTTAATGATAGTAAACTCATGATTACTTTTTTCATCTTTTTCCCACCTCTTGTACATTTTGACCAAAACAAACTTTTTTATTTTTCAGTTCAAATCAACTAAAAATGTGAAATTAATCACATAGCAAGTTAAACCCTAACAATCTGTTTACAAGCTTAGATGTTATTCTCCTTTCAAT
Organism: Candidatus Enterococcus ikei; assembly: GCF_017316105.1. Classification (NCBI taxonomy): domain Bacteria; kingdom Bacillati; phylum Bacillota; class Bacilli; order Lactobacillales; family Enterococcaceae; genus Enterococcus; species Candidatus Enterococcus ikei. The sequence goes on along the minus strand of NZ_JAFLWD010000009.1, from coordinate 52,210 downwards.
AAAATAGCATGTTCCGTTTGATTTGTGCTATATTCTCGCTTTTTTTAATCAATTTCTTATTTCCTTTAAGCGTTTATTCTTTGTTTGCCCATCTTTTATTTTCTGCTATACTTGATTTAATGATATTCGGGAGGTCCGTTATGAATCAAATGCGGCTTTTATGGTTGGCTCAACGCAAAGGAAGGCGTTTTATTTCCAATAATTTTTCTTCTATACAAATTATTGTTTCATACTATATTATTATGACTGTGATTTCTTATCTACTCTTTTGTCTACCATTTTTCAGAGAACCAGATTCTCATGTGGGTTTTATCGACATGTTGTTTATGGCAATCAGTACGGTAAGTGTGACTGGTTTATCAACGTTTGATATTAATTCTGTCTTTAATGATCGTGGCGTCATTTTGATGGAAGTTCTTTTTCAAATCGGTGGTTTAGGGATCATGATGATTTCGACAGCTTTTATTATTCTGTCAAAACGCAGAATTTCTTTAAAGCAGCGGCAATTGATCATGACAGATATGAATCAGCCTAAATTGAGTGGTATTGTTCGTTTGATTCGAATCACATTTACGATTATTTTATGGTTTCAAGTGATTTTCGGAACTTTTTTTTCTATCTATTTTTATTTTTCTGGTTATTATAAAAGCTGGTCGCAAGCAATTTTCTTTGGTTTTTATCAATCCATTTCAGCTGTGACTAACTCAGGATTCGATGTTACTGGTGATTCAATCATGCCTTTTGCTAATGACTATGTTTTTTTGATCGTGATCATGTTTTTGATTTTTGTCGGTGGGATCGGGTTCCCTGTTTTGATGGAATTTCGTGAATGGTTGTTTTTTAAGAAGAAAAAACGTGGTCTGCCGTTTCGTTTTTCACTGTTCAGCAAGATTGCAGTATTGGCATTTGTGATTTTGTTTGTTGGCGGAACGATTTTGATTTATTTATTTGAGAAAGATCATTTATTTGTGAGAATGGGTGAAGTTCAGCGCTGGATCACGTCAATGTTTTATTCGATGACAACTCGGAATGCTGGTTTACAGATCAATGATTTAGGTGACTTTCAAGTGACTACCTTGATCGTATTTTCGCTATTGATGTTTATCGGCTGTAGCCCTAGTTCAGTCGGTGGCGGAATTCGGACAACAACGGTTGCGATCATTGGTTTATACTTGTATGCTTTTTTGAAAAGTGAAGACAAGATCAATGTCTTTGGTCGACGAATCGATGATGATGATGTAAAAAAATCAATTGTTGTCTTTATGCTTTCACTGATCATGTGTTTCTTTGCGGTTTTATTTTTAACAGCTACAGAAGATCATCCGCTGATTGCAATTATCGTTGAAGTTGCTTCCGCCTTTGGAACGACTGGTTTATCTTTAGGCATTACCTCTGATTTAACAACGGTAGGTAAATTAATGATCGCTCTTTTAATGTTTATTGGACGTATCGGTATGTTGTATACCTTGATGTTATTTGTACCGAAAGAAACACGTGATATTGGATATGAGTATCCTTCTGAAAAAATTATTATTGGTTAAAAAAAGTACGGTTGGGACAGAAAGAATTGCTTCTGCTCCAACCGTTTATCTGGATTCCATATGAGTAGGATATGACTCGAAGAGTTATGTCCTACTCATTTTTTTATGTTAAATCAGCACATTAACGATCAAATAAATCAAGAATAAACCTGAAATAAACCACATTGGAAACGACAGTTCTGATTTTTTCCCTGCAACCCATTTTGTTAATGGATATGCCACAAAACCAAAAGCCATACCATCAGAAATATTCATTGTAAATGGAATCAAGACAATCATCAGCATCGCAGGAAAATAGTCACTGAAATCTTCAAAATGTAGTGTTTTGATCTGTTGAATCATCAAAAACCCCGTTATAATAATCGCCGGTGCCAACGCCGAATCCGGAATGTAGGAAAGAAACGGTAAGGCTAATAACGCTAAAAAGAAACAGATACCGCTAGTGATCGATGTTATGCCTGTTTTTCCGCCTTCTTCAATACCTGTTGCACTTTCAGCTGCTGCCACAGTCGGGCTTGTCCCAAAAATACTAGATAGTAACGTAATAAAACCTGTTACACGATAGGCGCGTAAATATTTTTTTTCGTCGGCTTCTGGCATCAATCCTTTAAGCAAACCCATCGATTCAAAAATCAAAATCATCGATAACGCAAATACACCTAGTAAAAAGCTCTTAGAAAAAAAAGTGCTGAAATCTAATTGCAAAAAAATATTAGAATAATTGCCTAGCCCGCTCAAGGAAAAATGTTCCGTTGGCGTTACCATACCAAAAAGATTAGCAATCAGAGTTACGGCTACGATACCAATGAAAAAGCTCCCTTGAATCCCTTTCACAAACAAAATTACAGTCAAAATCAATGAGAATAGAGTTAGCATAGTTAAACTATTATTTAAAGGGGCAAGCTGCAAAAAAGTATGTTCTCCTCTTAAAATCAAATGCCCTTTTTCCAAACCGATCAACACAAGAAAAAAACCAATTCCCACAGTGATCCCAGTTTTTAACGTTTCTGGCACGACTTCTGCAAATAATTTACTTAGCTTCGTAAAAGCAACCAGTAAATAAACTATACCTGCGCAAAAACTAACAGCTAATGCTTGCTGCCAAGTCAAACCTAATGAGAGCACTAATGTGTAGGTGAAAAATGAATTAACACCCATCCCAGTTGTTAGTACAATTGGCGCATCTGCAACTAATCCCATCAAAATCGATCCGATAATGGAAATAAAAATCGTACCAAAAATCGTTAATTCTTTTGGCATCCCCGCCTCAGCTAAGATCACTGTATTTACCATAATGATATATGAAATGGCGAAAAATGAAGTTGTCCCTGCTAGTATTTCTCGTTTTAACTCTTCTTTTTTAAGTTTTTTCCAATGAAACATGAGCGTCCTCCTCTGACTAAAAATAGGTAAAATTGATCGTAACACTTTTTGCCACAGGTAATTTTTTTATACTTCCTTGCATAGCTAAATAACCTCTAGTACAATGAACCCGACCAAGTTTTGTAGAAAATAAATACATATACCTAATAAAATTATTTTTTACCTAAATTGTAACACTGTAAGAATAACATATTGGAAGCGCTTTTTGTGATTTCTGAACATTTTTTTATTTTTTACATATAAAAAGCAATTGAAATCAACTAACGACTAGTTTGATTCCAATTACTTATTTTCTTATTTCTTGCTTTGGCTCACTAATTTAACATAATTATCTGATCGATCTTCTGCATCATCTTTGGTTTTCGTTAAAAGATGTTCAACGACTTCTTGGTTGTCCTTGATGGTATGAAGGGCAGAGAAACGAGTTTGTTTTTCAAGGAAATCGCGCATTTTTGAGAAATCAGCTTTTTTGTAATCGATCACCATTGGATCTTTGCCTTTTTCTATCAATTGCGGATTATAACGATATAGTTGCCAGTAACCTGACTCAACCGCTTCTTTTGCTAAAGAAAGTGTTTCGATCATACCGCCTTTGACCCCATGATTGATACAAGGTGTGTAACCAATGATCAGAGAGGGACCAGGGTAACGCTCGGCTTCATCGATTGCTTTGATTGTCTGCATCGAATTGGCACCTAAAGCGATTTGAGCGACATATACATTTCCGTATGTCATCGCCATCATCCCTAAATCTTTTTTAGATGTTTGTTTACCGCCAGCAGAAAATTTGGCGATAGCAGCGGCTGGAGTGGCTTTGGATGTTTGACCACCAGTATTCGCATACACTTCGTTATCCATAACAAAGATATTTACATCGGCTCCACTTGCTAAAACGTGGTCGATTCCGCTAAAACCAATGTCATACGCCCAACCATCACCGCCGACGATCCACTGACTCGTTTTCACAAGTAAATCACTTTGTTTGTAGATTTGTTCTAAAAGTGGATCGGATTGATACTCTCCACTCAAAGCAGCTGCTAGCTTGGTTGCCCGTTGTTGGGTGCCATCACCTTCAAGATAATGGGCCAGCCAATCTTGCATCAACGCTTGAAGTTCTTCTGATCCTAAATGTTTATCTACAGCAGCTTGTACTTGATCTGCTAGGTATTGTCGTTTGGTCTTATTCGCTACGTACATTCCATAGCCATATTCAGCATTATCTTCAAATAACGAATTACTCCATGCTGGACCTTGGCCACATTCATTTGTCGTGTATGGTGTTACAGGAGATGAGCCGCCCCAAATAGATGAACACCCCGTCGCATTAGCCATCATCATTCGATCGCCAAATAATTGAGTAAGTAGCTTGATGTACGGTGTTTCTCCACAGCCTTCACACGCACCCGAAAATTCCATTAATGGCTGATTGAATTGAGATCCTTTCACCGATAATTTTCTGACTGGATTTTCTTTTTGCTGTAAAGTCATTGCAAATGCCCAATTGATTGCTTGTTCTTTTTGTTCTTCATAAGGTTTCATCAAAATAGCTTTTTCTTTGACCGGGCAAGCTTGGACACAAAGACCACAGCCGGTACAATCCTCTAAAGATACTTGAATCCGGTACATCAAGCCATCTGCGCCACGCATTTCTCTTGCAAGAAATCCTGCTGGAGCTTCTTCCATCTCCGCTTCGTCTGCCAAAAATGGTCGAATTGCCGCATGAGGACAGACAAAGGCACATTCATTACACATCGTACATTTATCCATTTGCCACTCGGGAACCTCTAAGGCGATTCCACGCTTTTCATAGGCTGCAGTGCCCATCGGCATTTCTCCAGTCTTCATGCCATTTTCGATCAAATCCCCTACCGTTAACTCATTTCCTTCTTGACGATTGATTGGCTGTAAAATGTTGGTAATGTATTTTGGTAAGGTGGAATCTTTTTCCTCAGGTTTAATAACAAGTGCTGCCCATTCAGATGGAACTTCGATTTTTTGTAACGAGTCAAATGTCCTATCGATCGCTTGGAAGTTTTTTTCTACGATCTCCATTGATTTTTTCCCGTATGTTTTTTGGACCTCAGCTTTTAATAACGGCATATATTCATCGCGCGTCATAATATCCGTCACTTCAAAAAAGGCGGTGGACATCACTGTATTGATTCTACGACCTAAACCAATTTCTCGCGCCAATTCTACGGCATTGATGATGTAAAATTGAATAGCGTGTTCTGCAATATATTTTTTTAGTTTAGCTGGAAGTAAACGATAGACCTTTTCTTTATCCCAAATGGTATTCAATAAGAAGGTTCCGCCATCTTTCAAGCCTTTTAGTAAATCATAATTATGGATATAAGAAGCATTGTGACAGGCAATAAAATCAGCTTGTTCTACTAAATAAGTGGATGTAATCGGTTCTTCACCAAAGCGTAAGTGAGAAACAGTTAAGCCCCCTGATTTTTTAGAATCATAGCTAAAATATGCTTGGGCGTATAAATCCGTATTATCTCCAATAATTTTGATTGCTTGTTTATTTGCACCAACTGTTCCATCTGAGCCAAATCCCCAGAATTTTGCTTGGAACGTTGAGTTTGGAGTTAAATCTAAGATTTCTCCTTGTGGTAATGAACGGTATGTCACATCATCTACGATACCAATGGTAAAGCGTTGTTTTAATTCATCAAAAGGCAATAGTAAATGATCATAAACTGCTTTGATTTGATTAGGCGTCACATCTTTTGAACCTAAGCCATAACGTCCGCCGATCACAATGGGACGATTGGAATGTTGGTATAATGCACTTTGAACATCTAAAAGCAATGGTTCCCCATCTGCACCTGCTTCTTTCGTTCTATCTAAGACAGCAACTTTTTCCACTGTTTTTGGTAATTTTTCTAATAAATTCTCTGTTGGGAATGGACGATATAAATGAATATTGATCAGTCCGACCTTTCGCCCTTGTTGATTTAAATAATCCACCGTTTGTTGAATAACTGGTGAAGCTGAACCCATTGAAATAATGACTTCTGTTGCATCTTCTGCTCCATAGTAATCCGTTAAATCATAATTAGTGCCACGTACTTCATTGATTTGGTTCATGTATTTTTGAACAATTCTTGGCATTGCTTCGTAATTTGCGTTAACTGTTTCTCTTTGTTGAAAATGGATATCTGGATTTTGAGCTGTTCCTGAGACAGTTGGGTGATTTGGATTCATTCCTCTATTTCTAAATCGATCCACCGCATCTTGGTCAAGCATTCCTTTTAGATCATCATAATCAAGCACTTCGATTTTTTGTAATTCATGACTCGTTCTGAATCCGTCAAAAAAATTAACGAATGGTAAACTGCCTTCGAGGCTCGCTAAATGAGCTACTGCAGAAAGATCCATGACCTCTTGGACACTAGATTCTGCTAGCATACAAAAACCTGTTTGACGAGTCGCCATCACATCTCCATGGTCACCAAAAATACTCAAAGCACTGGTTGTGATTGCTCTAGCTGCTACGTGAAAAACAGCCGGTAAAAGTTCTCCTGCTATTTTGTACATATTTGGAATCATCAATAATAAACCTTGTGAGGCAGTATACGTTGTTGTTAAGGCACCTGTTTTTAAAGAGCCATGAACAACACCTGCAGCTCCTGCTTCTGACTGCATTTCAATCACTTGGACTTTTTGTCCATAGATATTTTTCAGCCCATTTTCAGCCCATTCGTCTACCAATTCCGCCATTGTGGAACTTGGCGTGATTGGATAAATCGCCGCTACCTCTGTAAAGGCGTAGGAAATATACGCTGCTGCGGTATTTCCGTCCATTGTCTTTGTCGTTTTCATTTCTTCTCACCTTTTATCTTTCCTCAGACTTTTGTTGTTACGGGCGTTTTCTTTTTCTCTCGCACATAATTGTCTATCTCTACAGCAGCAACTTTTCCAGCACCCATGGCCAAAATCACTGTTGCTGCACCTGTAACGATATCTCCGCCGGCAAAGATGCCGGGAATCGATGTTGCTCCCGTTTTTGGATCCGCCTCAATGTAACCCCATTTTGTTAATTTAAGTTCTGGGAAAGTGGATAACAACACTTTATTGGACCCTTGACCGATTGCTTCGATCACTGTGTCAGCTTCGATAATAAATTCACTATTTTTAATTGGAACAGGACGGCGCCTTCCTGATTCATCTGGTTCGCCTAGCTCCATTTCGATGCATTTCACACCATTTAAATCGCCATTGCCATTGTTTATATATTCAATTGGATTGGTTAGCCAATAATACTCAATCTCTTCTTCGACAGAATGATGATATTCTTCGATGCGTGCCGGCAGTTCTTCAAGCGATCTGCGATAGACGATACTAACTTTTTCTGCACCTAAACGTTTCGCTGATCGTGCTGCATCCATAGCAACATTTCCGCCGCCGATCACAACAACATTTTTGGATCGTTTGATTGGTGTATCATAGTTTGGAAAGTCATAACTATGCATCAAATTGATTCGTGTCAAATATTCACTAGAAGAATAGACTCCATTCAAAGCTGTTCCAGGAATCCCCATAAAGTTAGGCGCTCCAGCTCCAACAGAAATGTAACAAGCATCAAATTCGTTGATGATTTCTTCCATAGTGATTGTCTTGCCAACAACAACATTGGTTTCGATCGTCACACCTAAAGCTTCAATACTTTCGATTTCTTTTTTTACAATTCTTTTAGGCAATCTAAATTCTGGAATGCCATAAGTCAAGACACCACCAGATTCATGTAAAGCTTCGTAAATGATAACTTCATAATTCAATTTGGCTAAATCACCTGCAACTGTCAATCCAGACGGACCGGAGCCAATCACAGCGATTTTACCGATTTTTGGCTGATCACTTTGAATAAGTTTAGTAAAATCTTGATTTTCTAAAGCCCAATCAGCCACTAAACGTTCCAGTTTACCAATCGCTACTGGTTCAAAATTTTTAGCCATTCCTAATTTACAGACTTTCTCACATTGCTTTTCTTGAGGACAAACTCTACCGCAGATTGCCGGAAGATTCGTATATTTGCCTAAAACAGCTGCTGCTGCTTCCATATTACCTTCTTTAATCGCTACTATAAATCCTGGAATATCGATCATCACTGGGCAGCTAGCAATACATGGTGCGTTTTTACATTGTAGACAACGAATTGCTTCAGCTTGCCCTTCTTCAATCGTATAGCCTAAACAGACTTCGTCAAAATTCGATTTTCGAATTGCTGGTTTTTGTTCAGCAATTGGTGTTTTAGTTCTGCTTCTTCTAGCCATGAGAGATCACCTGCACTTTTTGATAATCCGCCAAGGATGTTTCTTCTTCGGTCGCATATTGTTTCATTCGACTGATAAATTCATCCCAATTGACTTCTGTTCCTTTAAATTCCGGACCATCAACACAGGCAAATTTGATGTTGCCATCAATAGTTACACGACAACCACCGCACATACCAGTTCCATCGATCATGATTGGATTCAAAGAAACATAGATTGGTAAATCATGTTTGGTTGCAGTCATTGTACAAAATTTCATCATCATGCTTGGTCCAATCGCCCAACTACAGTTGATCGATTCTTTTGCAATCACTTGTTCCATAGCTTGCGTTACAAGTCCTTTCATTCCAAGCGTGCCATCATCTGTTGTGATAATCAATTCATCAGAATATTGACGACATTCTTCTTGAAGAATAACTAGTTCCGAAGTTTTGGCACCGAGAATTGTAACCACTCGATTTCCAGCTTTTTTCAAGCTTTTTAAGATTGGGAAAATCGCTGCAATTCCTACGCCACCTCCTACGATCATCACTGTACCGTAATTTTTTATTTCTGTTGGCATGCCTAGCGGTCCAGTTAAATCTAAAATGGAATCGCCAGTACTAAGTTTGCCAAGTTCAGCTGTTGTCTTGCCGATTACTTGAAAAACCAAACGAATAATTCCTTTAGAAGGTTCAGTATCTGCGATCGTCAATGGAATTCGTTCGCCAAGTTCATTGATCCGCAAAATAACAAATTGACCTGGTTGAGCTTTAGCAGCAATTCGAGGGGCTTCGATCCAAAAATCGTATTCATTTTTTGAAAGTTGCTCACTTCGGGTTATCTTATACATATGAACCACCGTTAATGAATGAATGCATTCACATTTCCTTCTTTCATACGACTTTAGCTTCTCTTTACAAACCTGCTGTTAATTCTTTTACAAATTTTTTCAGTGCCTCGATATCTTCTTCTTCTGCATTATTTTCGATTTCAACCGTTTCGGCTACTTTTTTTGCTCCTGTTTTCTCCAATGTTGCCACAAAATCATGAGCAGATTTACAGAATAAATCCCCATATTCACGATCACCAGACCCAACAACACCGAATATTTTCCCTGCTAAATCTTTTTCTTCTAATTCATCATAAAAGTCTTCAAACTCAAACGGTAATTCACCGTCACCATAAGTATATGTTGCGATCACACATGCATCAGCATCATCAAAAAAATCAACATCTACTTCAGAACATTCTTCTCTTTCTACATCAAATCCTGCTTCTTGAACAGTATTTTCCAAAATTTCTGAAATCTCCTCTGTATTGCCAGTCATACTTGCATAAACGATTTTTACTAATGCCATATTTACTCATCCTCTCATCTTTTTTACAAAATATTTTCAAGAATAAAAAGTTCATTTGTAACCCTTTTCATTCTTTTCATACTTATTAGCAAAAACTCTTTAACCTGAGAATCTTTGAAAGACGTTCTCTATTCAAATTACCTTTTTCACATATTAGAAAATTAAAAAAACGCTTTCTTTTTTTAAGAAACAGAGTATTCATAAAACTTCACTTACACTATACCATACATTTATCCTTAGTAACAATATTTTTTAGGTAAAAAAAATAATTTTTAGCTTCTTTTTTTAATAGTTAACTTCTATATTTTTTAAAATAACTTTTTCTGCCTGCCTAACATGAAAACAGCTTCCAAAACTGCACCACCCAAAGCTCTAGCTTTATCTGATATCGTAAAGCAGTCGACTTGGTCGACCGGCCGTGGATCTACATCGCCACATTTTAAGCCTTCAGAACAATTGACTTGATCTGAAATCAAGCCTCTTAGAACACCATCCAATGGAGAGTGAACGGCCATTTGATCAACATAACAAAGTACTTCCCCTTTTTTGACGACATCACCAATCTTTTTAGCATGTTTGACATTGCCTGATGCTGGTGAGTGAATGACTCGTTCTGCACTTTTTCCGCCAATTTCTCCAGGAATTCCAGTATTAGGTATAGCTCCACCCTCAAAATATAAGCGCCCTAAGTAATGTCCTCTCATCGTTTCAATCACGACATCAACATCTGTTGGTGCTGAAAATCCTGGTCCTAAAGCGATTGTGATAGGAGCCATTGATTTTTTTGTACCTAAATTTCTTTTAGCTAAAATTGCATCGACTAAAACTTGTGGGTTGAGCATCGCTAGCGAATTCGCATTGGGATCGATCAGCACCGGAACTTGATTCTTTCGCCAACTCTCATAGCATTCTTGAACGGAGGTAACTAAAACTGCTTCTAGATCTTCTACCTGCTGTTTATTTTGAAAGACAGCATTACATAATGCTACAGTTCGACGAATCGCAAGTGGTTGGGCTGTTTCTAAAACGACTACTTTAAAACCTGCGTGAACTAATTTTTGGATAACGCCCGTGGCTAAGTCTCCACCACCGCGAACAGCAATGATCGTGTCAGATATTCCTGATTTCACCTTTCCCATAAGATCGTCCCTTCTCCCGACTGAACATTACAGGCTATCACTTTACTCAATCGTTTTAATAACATATTTGGAAGTAAAGAAAACACTTTTTTTGCCTGAAATAGTTGTTCGGATGTTTCTACTTGATTGATACATAAAATGCGCTGCCCTTGGCTTTTTGCAAATAATCCTGTAGGACTGGAAATAATTTCTGCTAACGTTTCTTCTTTGATTTTTTCGCCAGCTTCAATGCCAGTTGCTCGTGTAAAAAGTGGCAATCGATGAACCGTTGTTTGGTCAAGAGACTTGCCTAAAACTGAAATTGGAAGTAAACCGACCGTTACAGTTGTTTCTGGTAAAATAACAGGTTCGAAAGTCTCCCAGCCTTTTAACGGCAACTGCTTGGAACCGTCTGCTTCAAGAAACACCTTGTCAAATTTATGAAAAGATTCCTGAAAATCAATGGGTGGTGCGCTTAATTTATATTTATTGGCTGTATACGATCCGGCTAATGTAATACCTTGCCCATCTTGACCCATGTTTGAAAAATCTTCACTATAAAAATAATCATACGGCCGATCAATGGGATATCCGATTTTCGTGGTTGTACTAACCAAAACTTTTTCTTTTCGATAGCCATTAGCTAGATACCACATTAAGCTTGTTTTTCCCCCACTGCCAATCAATGAAATGACATGATGTTTTTGAAATTCAAAACAGTCGATCAAAGGAGACATGGCGTATACGTCCTTTCATTATTTCTGCTCTCGATTTTAAAAATAGCTTCAATCGGTACATTTTCAGCTTTCAAACATTCACACCCAACGGCTAAATCTTGCGCCGCTAACCGTAGACAAATCCCACAAAAATCACCTAGACTAGTTGGTAAAGCCATCACCGAAACAGAAATGTTTGTATTCATTAATGTTTTTTCACCATGAATGGCGTAATGAGTATTTTGAAAAGTTAATAGATAATCCATTTTTTTCACCTCATTAAAAATTAATAACTTTTTTTGCTTGTGCCATTACTTCTGTGATTCCATACATATTCGTTATTTCTCCAATAGCTAACGTTTCTTTGAGCTGGTAAAAGTCCAAACAAGCACCGCACGTACTTATTTGCGTCCCCTTTTCCAACAAAACCTTTAGATCGTTCAACACACTAGATTGTTGATTCGTTAAAAACGCCCCGCTATTGAAAAATAGTAAATGTTCTGGTGGCGTATCTAATTCCGTCAAAGAATAAATGTAGCTCTTTAGTAATACTTCCCCTAAATCTGGATCGCCATCGCCCATGGTTTTTCTGCCAAAAGCAATCACTACTTCACTCGCAGTATCTTCTGGTCTGTTTTGTTCTTGTCCATTAGGTACTGTTATTTCAATCAAGATTTCATCTAAATCCAACGTCTCATGAGTAGTTTTTAGGCCTAATCCCGTAGTCATCTTCTCAATATTTTTAACAGCAACTTCATTATCAACTAAAATTTCTACAGTTCCTCCAATGCTTTGTATCTCTCGAATCGCTTTTTTGGCTTCGATCACAGGAATTGGACAAGGTTTTCCTAGCGCATTGATCTTTTTCATCTTGGTTCCTTCTTTCTCATAAAATAATGATGGACTGATTGGATTCTTTTTCGCAAACTTCCCCAATGATCGTCGCTATTGGATCATCTTTTTGGATGGATTCAAGGCATTCTATAGCTTGTTCTGCTGGAATACTTAGCAATAAACCACCCGAAGTTTGCGGATCGAACAACAGCTCTTGGAAAGCTGGTTTAACATAAGTTAAATCAACTTTTTCTTCCATAAATTGACGATTTCTCTGTCCTGCAGCAGTCGCTAAAAATTCTTCCGCATACATATATGCCTCAGGTAAAAGTGGTAATTGCTCTGTATCAATTACAAAGGTGACTGTTTCTCCAGCCATTTCTGATGCATGTACCAGCAGACCAAATCCAGTAACATCTGTACAAGCATTGACAGAAAACGCACGCATCTTTTCTGCAGCATATTTATTTAACCGCTCCATAGAAGCAATTGCGGCTTGTTCTGCTTTTCGGGTAGCCACTCCGCCTCTAACTGCAGACTGAATTAACCCAACGCCAAGAGCTTTGGTAAGAATCAAAACATCGCCCACTTGAGGCGTGTTATTATGAATTATTTTTTGAGGATCGACTTGACCTGTCACAGCTAATCCATACTTAGGTTCATGATCATAAATCGAATGTCCGCCAGCTAATGAGGCTTGTGCTTCTTTTAGTTTTTCAGCCCCTCCATAAAGAATTTCTGAAAGAACCTGCTTGTCTAGCTTTTCTGGAAGACACACAAGATTTAAAGCAAAAAGCACCTCGCCACCCATCGCATACACATCACTCATTGCATTGGCTGCAGCAATTCTACCAAATGTGCGCGGATCTTCCACCATGGGAGAGAAAAAATCTACCGTAGAAATCAAAGCCAGATTTTCAGATATTTGGTAAATGGCGGCATCATCTGCTGAATCAAAATCTACTATAAGTTTGTCATCTGAAAATTTAGGCAATTTGCTTAAAAAACCAGCTAATTCATCGGGGCCAATTTTAGCTCCACACCCGCCAGATGTACATTGAGATAAAAAATCCATCTTTTTTCTCCTTTACCGATTTTCTAATAAAATGTCTTTTAATGCCGCTAATGTATAATCGATTTCCTCAGTCGTTGTTTGCCAACCAAAACTAAAGCGAACAGCCCCACTTTGTACGGTGCCAGCCGTTTGATGTGCTAAAGGTGAGCAATGTAACCCCGATCTGGTAATGATTTGATAGCGGTCAAATAACAACTGAGCAAGTTCTCCTGGATCAATATTTGGGGCTGTGACCGAAACCACAGGTACAGAATTGATTGCATTCTTCCCACCTAAAATACGAATTGGTAATCCTTGTAACCCAGTTAAAAATCGTTCTGTTAATGTTCTTTCATGCATTGCAATCGTCTTTAACCCAATATTTTGAATCTCTTGAAGTGAACTTTTTAAGCTTAAAATTCCTAATGTATTCAGTGTCCCTGGTTCAAATTTATCAGGTAAAAAATCAGGTTGCCTAAAAGATAACGAAGCGCTGCCTGTTCCGCCACTCACCCAAGGATCGAGTAAGTTTTCTACATTTTTACCTAAAGCAAATCCACCGATACCAGAAATTCCCATCAAACTTTTATGTCCTGTGAACGCTAAAACATCAATAAACATAGCTTCCATATCTATCGGCAAAAAACCTGCTGTTTGCGCACTGTCCAAAACGGTTAGGATGCCATGGGACTTCGCTATTTTAAAACACTCTTTCACGGGCAAAATCGTTCCTAAAACGTTCGATGCATGAGTCATCACCATAACTTTGGTTTCTGGTCGGATCATCGATTCCATTTGTCTAGGATCAAGCTGTCCATCAGCTTCACAAAATAAATGAGCCACAGAAACATTATGCTCAGTTTCCAGCAAATACAACGTTCGGGCAACAGCATTATGCTCTACCGCTGTCGTCAAAACATGATCCCCGGATTTTAATAAACCATTTAAAATCATGTTTAGCGACATCGTTGCGTTTGCCGTAAAAATAATATGTGCTGGATCAGGTGCGTTGAAAAACTTGGCTAAAGATTGACGAGTTTCAAAAATCAATTCAAGTTCATTTATATTTTGTGAACTACGATTTGTATTTAAATTGTTATTGGCTACTAAGTATTGGCACAATTCATTGACTGTCGCCTTAAATTTGTGGTTTGACGTGGCTGCATGATTTAAATAAACTGGCTGTTTCATTTTTATTTCCCTTCCCAGCGTTTTGATCGATCAATCGTTGATATTCTTCTGGTGTATCGATATCTATCAAGTATTCAGGCGTTTTTACTTGGATTTTTCGCCAAGCTTCTGGATGATTCTTACGAACACAACGTCCACCGGCACTTCCAGTGACCTTAAGTAATTCCGAGCGAAACTTTTCACCAAAGAAAATTGGGCTGCACGGAGCATCTAGTTGATCCACAGGAAAAACGATCGTCTCTTTTGAATACGCAGAAAAAAGTGATTCAAGTAATTCTTGATTTAATAACGGCTGATCGATTGGAAAATAGAGATAGCCCTGTCCTGAAGCAACTTTTGTTCCTAAACGAACACTTGAACTTTGCCCTTTTTTTGCTTCTGTATTTTGAATAACTTTTAGATCTTTAGGCAGAGTTAATCCCTGCAAATTTTCAGGTGAAATGACTAAGATCCGTTCAAAAAAAGCGACTTCTTTCGTAAGTTTTAGTGTGCGTTCTAAAAAGCTTTCTCCTTGATAATCAAGAAATAGCTTATTTGTCCCCATTCTTGAAGAACATCCTGATGCCATGATGATTGCACTTATTTTCAGCATTCGTCTGCTCCTTTGATTTATTCAATCATTATGATAAAAACGCACCCAATTTTATTTTAATCGGATGCGTTTTTTGCGCCTTTGTGCGTCGTTTTTTAAGCGCATCACAGAATCGTTTAGTTATTTTTTCTTTTTTTGGTAGAACGTGTCTTCCATTGGTAATGTAGGTCTTAATTTTCCGTCTAAAGCATAGTAAGCACCTGCTAAAGCTGGTGCAGTTGGAATCGTTGCCAATTCTCCCACACCTTTGATCCCATAAGCTAAACCATCATGAATGTTTTTGGCTTGAACTAAAATTGTCTCGATTGGTGGTACTTGGACCGCATTTAGTAGACCTAACGTAGCATATTTTGCCTTAACATACCCATCTTCCATAACAAATTTTTCTGTTAAAGCATATCCCATACCCATCACGATTCCACCTTCAATTTGTCCTTCTGCGGCTTTTGGATTAACGACTTGACCCATATCATAAGCGGCAACAAATTTTTCGACTTTGCCTTTTTCATCTAATATTGCCACTTCAGCTGCATATCCATAACCTGCGTGACTAACGGGACTTTTCTTATCATTGATCAATGGATCTGTCTTAGCTGAATATTCTCCGTAAAATTCTTGTCCTTCTAAATCAGATAAAGCACGTCCCATATCTAGCTCATAGCGCAATTGCATCGCAGCTCTTCTCGTTGCTTCACCTGTAAACAAGGATTGTCTAGAAGCTGTTGTTGTACCAGAATCTGGTGTTCGACGCGTATCTGGTGCTTCTGCAATGATCATTTCTGGTGGTAGATCCAATGTTTCACAGGCAACTTGTGTTGTTACAGTTGCCATGCCTTGACCGATACAAGCCGCACTGGTTCTTACGTGGACTTTACCGTCTTCTACTGAAACAATACAACGACCAACATCAGATAAGCCAACACCGATCCCGCTATTTTTAAAGAAACAGGAAATTCCAGCAATCTCAGCATTTTCATAGGCTTCTTTAACAGCTAATAACGTTTCTTTCAACGCTGCATTTTTTGAAACCAACTGACCATTTGGTAAAGAATCACCTGGTTCAACTGCATTCTTATAACGGATATCCCATTGAGAGATCCCAACTTTTTCTGCTAATAAATTGAGATTACTTTCAATCGCAAACGCAGTTTGGCAAACGCCGAACCCTCTAAAAGCTCCCGCTGGCGGATTATTCGTATATACAGCAAATCCTTCCACATCAATATCTTGATATTTGTAAGGACCGGCCGCATGTGTACATGCCCGTTGAAGAACTGGACCACCTAAAGAAGCGTATGCCCCAGTATCAGCATAAATCACAGCTTTCATCGCAGTTAAATTCCCTTCAGCATCACAACCTGTAGTAAAGTCCATTTCCATACCGTGCCGTTTAGGATGAATCATCAAGCTTTCTTGACGGCTAAGTAATACTTTCACTGGCTTTTGCAAACACCAAGCTGCAAGTGAGGCATGGTGCTGAACACTCATATCTTCTTTTCCACCAAAACCACCACCCACAAGTTTGGCTTGAACATGAATCTTTTCTTTTTCGACACCTAACATCCGTGCAACTTCCCGCTGTTCATCATAGATACTTTGACCTGCGCTATAAAGTAAAATACCCGATTCACCTTCTGGCATTGCAATTGCACACTCTGGTTCCATGAATGCGTGTTCGTTGATTGGAACGGAATAATGTTGGGTCACCACATATTTAGATGCGGCCAACTGCTCGTCAGCATTTCCGCGAGTAAGATGCTCATGAGATAAAACATTGCCTTTTTCATGGATCAACTCTGCATTTTCTGCTAAGGCCTCTTCACATGTGATTATTGGTGTCAGTTCTTCATAATCAACTTCCACTAGCTCTTTGATTTCCTCTAAAGTTTCTTTATTTTTTGAAACAACTAATGCAATTGCGTCACCCACATAACGAGTGATTTCGCCTTCTGGTATCATGACATCCCAATCAGAAATGAACTCTAAATGCCCAATTTTATTATTTCCTGGCACATCTTTAGCGGTCAGCACTGCCACACATTCTGGATGTTCTCTGGCTTTGCTTGTATTGATCTTTAAGACTTTAGCTCGTGGATATTCACTTCGGACAGCTGATGCATGAAGCATACCTTCAACCGTGATATCATCCACATATAGCCCTGTGCCTAACGTTTTTTCAACTGCATCTACTCGTTTGAAATCTTCACCTAGTTTTCCATTTGAATGCTCGTTTGGAATGCTCAACTCTTCACGAATCATTTTGGCAGCTAGTTGAATGGCTTCAACAATTTTTACATAGCCTGTACAACGGCAGATATTTCCACGAATGGCTTTTCGGATTTCTTCATCACTAGGTTCTGCTTTTTTGTTAAGCAATCCATGAGCTGAAATCACAATCCCAGGAATACAATAGCCACATTGAACAGCGCCTGTTTTAGCAAAAGCGTAAGCATATACATCTTTTTGTGACTGACTTAGTCCTTCGATCGTGAGAACTTCTTTGCCTTCTAGCTTTTCTAGACTAAATAAGCACGCTTTGGAAACCCTTCCATTAATCAACACCGTACAAGCACCGCAAGAGCCTTGATTACACCCATCCTTGGTTCCAGTCAACCTTAAATCCTCACGAAGAAAGTCCATCAACTTCTTATTTGTACCACAAGTTTCAGTCTTCCCATTTACTACTAATGAATACATTTTTCTTTACACCTCAATTTCTGTTATAAGTATAGCTTTTAATCACTATGATTATACCATAAAATTTCAGTCTAAAAATTATTTTTTAGCAAAAAAACTTTTTTTGTTGAATGCCAAGCAACGCAGCTCCGATTGCACCTGCATATGGTGAAAGTTCTTGGTCATAGTATACTTCTTTTTGGGTATATTCAGCAACTAGTTCTATGATTTTCTTACTGCGGGATAAACCGCCTGAAAAGAAGACTGGTCCATGATCAGATTTGATTTGTCTATGTTGATTACTGATTCGTGTAGCAATCGAATGTAACACGCCTAAGGCTATATCTTCTCTTTTTTCTCCTTTTCCAATCAAGCTAATAACTTCTGATTCTGCAAATACAGTGCACATGCTATTGATTTTTAAGGGTTTTGCTAAAGCAACAAAGGAATCAATCTGATCAATCTCTTCACCCAAAGTCTGCATCAAGACTTCTACAAAACGACCCGTTCCAGCTGCACATTTGTCATTCATATTAAAATCCAACACATGTCCGACAGTGTCCATGCAAATAGCTTTACTATCTTGTCCACCAATATCGATTACATTTTGAATCCCTGGTCTTAAATAAGAAGCTCCCCTAGCATGACATGTGATTTCAGTATATGCTTTATCGGCTTTTAATAACTTGCGACCATAGCCTGTTGTAATTACTTTGGACTGTTCATTGCCGCCTAATGCTGTCAGAACCTGATCAGCTGCTCTTTTGGGATCACCTGCTGTTAGTACCAAAAATTGTTTTACCAGTTGATTTTGTTCAAAGAGAACTCCTTTTGTCGTAGTCGATCCACTATCCAGACCAATAACGTTCATGATGATCGATCCTCCAACATTTCTATAAACGCTGTCACTCGGGTATTGATTTGTTCGTTATCTGCCGTAGAATAATCAGTCTCTAAATACAAATAGGGCACATTTTTTTCTGATTGACAAAATCGTCTGACTTTTAACGCTTCGATCGAATATGGATGGCACGATTGTAACACCATGTCTAAGACTCCATCTACTTGATACTCGTCAATCATTTGGCTTAACAAATCAAAACGACTAGTGTTATTGGACATACAAGCACAACCGATATCAATGTATTTTTCTGCTAACGCTTCATAAACATCTTCTTTTTCCTCATCGACTAATCGTTCAACAGCTTTAGCAACCGTACAATTTTCAAAGCCAACAATCGTGCCGCCATTTTCTTCGATGGCACGAATAACTTTTTCGGTTACGCCGCCCATCGGTGAGCCGGTGATCAAAATTCTAGGTTTACCCTTTGGCTGATGTTTTTCAGGGTATTGTGCTAAAATTTTTTCTGTTGTTTCATCTAATTTTTGGATCAGACTTTCCTTATCAAAGGTATAATTTGCACCGTACATGACTTTGAAAATTTTGGAGCCTTCGATTGCAGGTGGATTTAGTTTGCCCAATCCATAAAAGTTTTTTCTAGCAGTTCGTTCTCTGTTTTTTTGGCGAATCGCTTCACGTATTCTCTCTTCTGTAATCGTTACATCTAGGAATGTTTCTACTTTTTCTTTAAAACGGATGATTTCATCTTTCCATAAGGTAAATGCTGCTGCCGAGTTGCGGGCATTCGGTAAATTCATTAGATATAGCGGCTTAAATTCTTCCATATATTCATACATTTTTTTCTTGCCATCACACGTTGTTTCTCCTACCACTAAATCAGAAAAATAGAAGAATGGGCATTTATCAGTTTTCCCAAACCCATAACTGGATTTAATCAATGGGCAAAGGTTTCTGGGTAGATCCTCTTCTGCTGCCAAAATTGTTTCATCAGAGGTTGAGCACAAACTAATTTGGATCGCATCAGCTGCTAAGATAATTTCTTCTGGCATAAATGTACAATAAACTCCAACAACTGGCACTCCTTGTTCTTTTAGTTCTTTGACTTGGATAAATCCCTGACGTCTCGCATCATCAAACTCGGCAAAAATTTCAGGTAACTCTGTCTTGATTTTCATAAAATACCTCCCATTAATAGGCAAATTCTATTGTGCATTGGTTAGGGTAATTTTAACTCACTTCTATTTAGTCTGATTTTCTTTTGATGATTCTGCCCTTTTTTTAATTAACTCTCCAGCAACACTGATTGCAAGTTCTGAAGGCGTTTCTGCTTTTATTTTTAAACCGATCGGCATATTTATTCGCTCAATCTCCTTCATCGAAAATCCACTTTCTTTTAAGCGGCTGATTTGAACAGCGATTTTTTGTTTACTACCCATAACGCCAATATAATGAGCGTTTGTTTCCAGCAATTGTTTTGCCAAGACAAAATCAAATTGATGTCCTCGCGTCATAACAATTGCATAATCTGACTCGGTTATTTGGATCGACTTCATGATATTGGCTAGATCAATCATCAACCGCTGATCTGCATCTGGAAAAATTGCTTCGGTTAAAAATTGTTCGCGATCATCTAGAACAACACAGTAAAATTCTAATCTTTTCAAAACTGGTACCAACGCTTGTGCCACATGTCCGCCACCAAAGATAAAAACTTTCCCAGATTGGAGTAATGATTCAACTGAATAAATTCGCCCCTCAATTTCTACTATCGATTGCCCACTTTTAAACATTCCCTCCTGCAACTTATTAGTTATGTTTCCAATTAGTCCTTTTTCCAAACTATACAAGCCAAAACCGTTTTTTCCTTCAGCACTTAGTTCTGTAACCAACCAGCATTGTTGATTGCATTCAAAATGTCTTAAGATTTCTTCACAAATATCGTGAATTCTTGGATCTTTCCAAGTAAGGTATTGAAAAAAGAGATCCACATTTCCGCCGCAAATCATTCCAAGATCAGCAATGTCATTTGGCGCTAAAATAAATTTTTCTGCTTTCGACTCTTTTTTTTCCAAGACTTGTTTAGTAATTTTTTCCGCACGAAACTCAATAGCACCGCCACCGATTGTTCCTGCTAGACGGCCAGATTTCCCAACTAACATTCGAGCTCCCGCACTTCTTGGTGTAGAACCAGAACTTGCTGTAACGGTAACTAAAACTGTCTCTTCTTTTTGTTTGATCGCTTCATTCAATCGTAGAAAAAGCTCTCTCATTCTCTTTCCTCCAACTCTACTGATTCTGGATGTAATTCATCACTGAAAATTTCTGCAAAATATTGGTTCGTGATTTGATACGTCTTTTTTTGAAAAAGTAAAAATTTTTCTGTTAAATGTTTGCCTTGGCTTGTCACCGTGGAACCGCCACCGTTACTGCCACCAACACTTTTATTGATTAGTGGATATCCAAGCTCTTCTTCGGCTTTTTTGATCATCCGCCAAGCTTTGTTATACGACATTCTCATTTGCTTAGCAGCAGTATTCAGTGAGCCTGTTTGTGAAATTCGTTGAAGTAGCTCGACAACTCCTGGACCAAAAAAAATTCGATTCGTCCGTAACTTCAAATTAAGCGTATAATTAAATGCTTCTTGGGCCTTCATTTCATAACCTCCTTTCGTTATACTCAAAAAAGATAACGATTGCTAAAAAAATTAATGCAAAAGATAAATTAGTTTATTCATTTACCTTTTGCATCTCTTTTAAAGAGAAAATCATTTCTTCTATTCGATTGCCAAATGCTTTTCTTCTTTAAGCAAAACATTCAAAATAACTGCAACGATCGTAGTCAAAATAACTTCTGAATTACCAAAAATAGTGGTTACCCAAGGTGGAAAACCGCTTAAACATCCAACAGACAACGTAACACCAATGCCAAATGCCAAGGAAATTCCCACAACACCAGTATTTCTAGGCGTCAATTCCTGAGAAGAAATCATCCGTACACCAGTCATTGAAATTGACGCAAAAACAGAAACGGTTGCTCCACCAATCACCGCATAAGGAATCGTGGTCAAAATCGACGCAACTTTAGGAACAAAGCCGGCTACTAACAAAATAACCGAAGCAAACACCATGACGTACTTATTGATTACTCTAGTCACTGTGACTAAACCGACATTTTGACCAAACGTTGCGACAGGAACTGAACCAAAGAAACTGCCGATAAAGTTGGAAAGACCGCTCCCCATAATACCACCGGAAAGTTCTTTATCTGTAGGTTCTCGATCCATCGCCCCAACAGTTGTAGCAGTAAACTGCCCGATGGCTTGGACTGCATCAACAATAAACATTACAACTAACGTCAAAATCGGCACGATTTGAAAATCCAAACCAAAGTAAAGCGGTGTGATCACTTGAAAAACAGCTGCTTCTTTAACTGGAGTAAAATTGACCATACCTAAAACTAAAGAGAGAATATAACCAATAATCATCCCATTTAAGATAGATGACAATTTAAGAAATCCTTTTGAAAAATAGTTAAAGTAAAATACTACGCCAAACGTCAATAATGCGACCAACCAATTTTGCGCTGATCCAAAATCTGGACTTCCAGCTCCACCAGCCATATATTTAATCGCAACTGGAAAAAGAGACAAGCCAATACTCAAAATAACCGTGCCCGTCACTAAAGGCGGGAACAATATTCGAATTTTCTTTATTGATAATCCAACTAAAATGACTAAAATACTGCCAACTAACTGTGCGCCAAAAATCGCTGCAATCCCAAAATCGCCGCCAATTGCCATTAAAATCGGCACATAAGCAAAACTTGCCCCCATCATAACTGGCAACCTTGATCCAACTTTGCCGAAAATCGGAAACAGCTGAATGAATGTTGCTACGGCTGAGAAAATCAGTGACGTTTGAATCATGATCGTCGTATCGGCAGAGCTTAGATTGCAAACTTTGGCAATCATGATACCTGGCGTGACAATTCCCACTACTGCTGCTACTACGTGCTGTAAGCCCATTGGAACGGCTTCTTTGATTGATAACTTGGCATCGTAATCAAACAATGCTTTTTCTTCTTTTTCACTCATAGGCAAGTTTCCTTCTTCACTTTTTATTTTAAAAAGGACTGCACTTATCCGAGTAATGAAATCCGCAACCCTTTTCTTGGCTCAGAAATTTCTCAAAAATTAATTATTGACTGCAATAGCTTCTACTTCAAAAAGTCCATCCTTAGGTAATTTGCATACTTCTACACAAGAACGGGCAGGAAGAGTGTTTGAGAAGTATTTCCCATAAATATCATTGATTTTACCGAAATCTGACATGTTTTTTAAGAAGACTGTTGTTTTGACAACATTGTCATATGTCATACCTGTTTCTTTTAAGATTGCACCTAAATTGATCAACGCCTGTTCTGCTTGTTGTTCCACTGTTTCTTTCATCTCTCCACTAACTGGATCTAACCCCAATTGACCTGAAATATACTGTGTTTGTCCAGCCAAAACCGAATGTGAATAAGGTCCGACCGCTGCTGGTGCGTTTGTTGAATTGACCATTTTGTTTGTCATCGACTCACTCCTTCTCTTATTTATTTTGATTTATTGCTCAATGATCGTTCCCGTTTTTCCAACGATTCCGTCTTTGGCTTTTTCTAATAAGGTGATCAACGTCTTACGTCCCGGTTTTGATTCTGCAAATTGAATCGCAGCTTCTACTTTTGGCAACATTGAACCTGGCGCAAACTGACCATCTGCTGCATATTTTTTTATTTCACTAGTTGAGACTTGGCTTAATTCTTTTTGTGTTGGTTTACCAAAATCGATACAAACCTTTTCAACAGCGGTCAAAATGATCAATAAATCTGCATCGACCATCTCAGCTAATAATTCACTACAAAAATCTTTATCAATTACGGCTGCGATTCCGCTTAAATGATTGCCTTCTTTGACAACTGGAATTCCGCCACCACCACAGGCAATTACTGTTTGACCTGAATCAATCAGAGAAGTGATCGTTTTAATCTCAATGATTTCTTTTGGTTTTGGTGATGCCACAACTTGACGGTAGCCCCGGCCTGAATCTTCAACAACGGTTACTTGTTTTTCTTGTACAAGTTCGTCTGCTTCTTCTTTGGACATAAAACGCCCAATTGGTTTTGCAGGATGTTCAAAAGCTAGATCTTTTGGATCAACAGCAACTTGTGTAATTACTGTTCCAACGGCTTGTTTGAGATTACGACTCAATAATTCTTCCCGTAAAGCATTTTGTAAATCATAGCCAATATAACTTTGACTCATCGCCACACAAACGGACAATGGAATCGTTGGATATTTAGTTGGATTACTTAACGACAGCTCTTCCATCGCCAATTGAATCATCCCTACTTGAGGACCATTTCCATGAGACAAAATAACTTCGTATCCTGCTTCAATCAAATCCGCAATGGCTTTTGACGTTTCTTTGACTGCTGTCATTTGCTCTGTTAAATTATCGCCTAAGGCATTGCCCCCAAGAGCGACTACAACTCGTTTTACCATTCAACTATTCACCTCAATTTTAACTTTATTTTTATTTTAACAATTGATTATTTTAAAAGTAAGATGCTTTCTCTTCCAATAAATCACGTTGATGTTCGTTAAGTTAAAGCTAAACATTGCATGAAGTCGTCAGAATCTGTGGACAGCAGATTCATTTTAAGACAGTCTTATTCTTAACGGATAGTATTCATAAATGGACTTGGAAAGGTCTTATTTGTCATTTTATTTTGTTTGATTTTTAAAAAGAGAAGCACTTATTTTTCCTACTGCTATCATCATCAATCGAGAAAGCATCTCACTTCATGCCTAATTCAGCACACCGTTATTTTACTTCTCTTGGTGTTGCTTTTCTTTCAAGTTCTTTTAATGTTGCTTGCGGGCTTTTCACTTTGCTTAAGAAAATCATTGCCGCAATGATATAAGGTTTATAACTAGCTTCTTTGTAAAGTTCAACACGATAACGGTCAAAGACAGAGGCTGAAACTTCACCTTCCTCACAGCTAACACCAGTAATATCAGCAGGTAAGCAATGCATGTACAAGGCTTTTCCATCTTTCGTTGTTTTCATTAACTCTTCTGTACATTCCCAGTCTTTATGGTTGGTATTTTGTGCAAGTAATTCTTTTTCTAATTTATCGATACCAGCTTGATCACCTTCACCATATAATTGTGTGCGTTTTTCCATTGCTGCAAATGGGGCCCAGCTCTTAGGATACACAACATCCGCATCTTTAAAGGCTTCAGCCATGCTATTGGTTTTGGTAAATGAACCGCCAGCTTCTGCTGCATTTTTCTTGGCAACTTCTTCAACTTCCGGCATAATTTCATACCCTTCTGGATGGGCTAACACAACATCCATACCAAGTCGTGTCATTAATCCAACGATTCCTTGCGGTACTGATAAAGGTTTACCATATGACGGTGAATATGCCCAAGTCATTGCTACTTTTTTTCCTTTTAAGTTTTCAACTCCACCAAATTCATGGATTAAATGTAATGCATCTGCCATCGCTTGAGTTGGGTGATCGATATCACATTGTAAATTAACTAACGTTGGACGTTGTTCTAACACGCCATCTTTATGTCCTTCTTGAACGGATTCAGAGACTTCACGCATGTACGTGTTACCTTTGCCAATATACATATCATCACGAATCCCAATAATATCTGCCATGAATGAAATCATGTTCGCTGTTTCACGAACGGTTTCACCATGAGAAATTTGACTTTTTCCTTCATCCAAATCTTGCACTTCTAGCCCTAAAAGATTACACGCAGAAGCAAAACTAAAACGCGTTCTCGTTGAGTTGTCGCGGAATAAAGAGATTCCTAGACCGCTGTCAAAAATCTTTGTTGAAATGTTATTTTCTCTTAAATAACGTAATGTATCTGCTACGGTGAAGACTGCTTCTAATTCATCACGTGTTTTTTCCCATGTTAAGAAAAAGTCGTTTTCATACATTTTATCAAATTCTAATTTGTCCAATTTTGCAATATAGTCATTAAAAGTTTCCATGTCATTTCTCCTCTAAGTTAATTGTTATGATACGATACGCACTATTCTAATGCCCTTTACTCATTAGAATAGTGGTTCGTTTGTACACTAGGCTTTATAGTCGGCTATTTAATTGTTTTCACAATATACAGTTGGCAATGCGGCATACACTGCAGCACAACGTACTAAATCGTCTTTCCATGTTTTTTCATTTGGTGCATGTGCTTGTGCTTCAGCTCCTGGACCAAAACCAATACAAGGAATCCCATTACGGCCCATGATCGATACACCATTTGTTGAGAATGTCCATTTATCTAATAGTGGACGAGCTTTACGCATATCGATCGTTTCTTTTGAACCTTTACGTTCTTCGCCATATAGATTTCTATGGGTTTCCATCAACGCTTTTGTTACACCATGTTCTTCTGGAATCACCCAAGTTGGGAAGTAACATTCGATTGGATACGTTAACCCTGTATAAGATGGGCGATCATAGTCATACATTGAGACAACAACATCATCTCCATACTTTTTAACAGCAGGCAATTGACGAATTTCTTCTAAACAACTTTCCCATGTTTCACCAGCAGTCATTCGACGGTCTAATGAAACCGTGCAACCATCTGCTACCGCACAACGGCTTGGTGATGAATGAAAGATTTGTGACGCTGTCACTGTTCCTTTTCCTAAGAAACGTGCTTCTTTCCATTCAGGGTTATATTTTTCATCAAGCATACGGACTAAACCTCTAATAACCGTACTTTCAGTATCACCATTATTGTTTAATGCTCGAACATCTTGTAAAATGTCAGCCATTTTATAAATCGCGTTGTCTCCGCGCTCAGGAGCTGATCCATGACAAGATACGCCTTTCACTTCAACTTTGATTTCCATCCGACCACGTTGACCACGATAAATCCCGCCATCCGTTGGTTCAGTTGAGACTACAAATTCTGGACGAATCTTATCTTCTTGAATAATATATTGCCAGCATAATCCATCACAATCTTCTTCTTGAACGGTAACAGTTACTAGTGCTGTATATTTTTCATTTAGCAGTCCTAAATCTTTCATGATTTTCGCACCGTAAACAGCAGAAACGATGCCACCTTCTTGGTCGGAAGTCCCGCGTCCGCCAATTTCAGTATCGGTTTCATAGCCCTCATATGGATCAAATTCCCAGTTGCTCATTTCACCAATGCCAACTGTATCCATATGACCATCAAAGGCAATCAATTTTTTACCTGTCCCCATATATCCTAGTAAATTTCCTTGAGGATCGACTTCGATTTTATCAAAGCCTAATTTAGTCATTTCGGCTTTCGCACGATCCATTTTTGCGCCTTCTTCAGCACTTTCTCCTGGAATTTTGACTAAATCACGTAAAAATTTGATCATGTCCTCTCTGTAACCTTCTGCTGCTTTGTTAATTTCATTGAAATCCATTTATATTACCTCCATAAGATTTTTTTATAGTTATCTGGATCTGTGTCGCCTTCTGTTGAGAACATTAGAACAGTCGAATTTTCATCAAGTTCCAGTGCATCACGTAACTCTTTATAGTCAGGATCTTGCATTGCTGTTGCCACTAAGCCCATTGCTACCGCTCCTGATTCTCCTGAAATTACTTGCGGATCCCCTTTCAATGGTGCGCCAAGCATTCTCATCCCTTTTTCTGAAACCCAGTCTGGTGCTGAAACAAAGACTGATGTATGGTTTTCTAAAATATCAAATGAAATCGTATTTGGTTCACCACAAGCCAGACCTGCCATGATCGTCTGCAAATCACCTTCAACAAAGCGAATTTTGCCATCTTTTTCGATTGCTGATTTATATAGACAATCTGCTGCTTGCGCTTCAACAACGATCATTTTTGGTGGATTATCAGGATAAAGATTAGCAAAATAGCCAACAACAGCTCCCGCTAAGCTCCCAACACCCGCTTGAACAAAAACATGTGTAGGACGTTCTTTATCAGCTTCTTTTAGTTGTTGTGAAGCCTCTAATGCCATCGTGCCATAGCCTTGCATGATCCAAGTTGGAATTTTTTCATAACCATCCCAAGCCGTATCTTGTACCATGACACCGTTTTCAGTTTCTTCAGCCATTTTGTTCGCCATACGCACACATTCGTCGTAATTGACTTCCTCGATGGTCACTTTTGCGCCTTCTTTTTCGATATTTTCTTTGCGCGTTTGTGTTGAACCTTTCGGCATCAAGACCACTGCTTTTTGTCCTAATTTATTCGCTGCCCAAGCCACACCACGACCGTGATTGCCATCTGTGGCCGTAAAGAATGTCGCTTGACCAAATTCATTTCGAAGTTTATCAGAAGTTAAAACATCATAGGTCAAGTCAGCAACATCTTTCCCTAGTTTTTCGGCGATATAATTTGCCATAGCAAACGAACCACCAAGCACTTTAAATGCGTTTAAACCAAAACGATATGATTCATCTTTGACAAAGAAATCCTTTAATCCTAAATGTTCAGCCATATTTTTTAATTCAGCTAATGGCGTCTGATTGTATTGAGGGAAACTACGATGAAAAGCTAAGGCTTTTTCGATTGCTTCCTTTGACATCAGTGTTAAATACTGATCATCTGTTTTGGGCATTTCATTTGCCGTCCATTTTATTTTTTCCAAAAAATTTTCCCCTCCATCTATTTATTTAAATCAACACAGGTTGATTGATTCCTTTTATTAATTAGTAACTATTTCCCGAAAAATAAATTTACCTTGATTTTCTACGATAACCTGTCCCTGTTCAGCAACTTTTTGACCTCTTAAATACACTGATTTCGCGCTGCCTTTGGTCTGCATGCCATCATAGGGTGTATAATCGACATTTTGCAATTGCGTTGTCGCTGAAATAACACCTACCGTCTGTGGATCCCAAACAACGATATCTGCATCACTGCCAACTTGAATTACACCTTTTTGCGGATATAAAGCAAATTGTTTGGCAATATCTTCTGAAAGCAGTCCTACCATACGTTCTAAACTGATTTTTCCAGTTGTCACGCCATAGGTATAAATCAACTCTGGACGAGTTTCCACGCCAGGCATACCATTTGGAATTTTGCTAAAATCATCTTTTCCAATCGTTTTTTGTCCATCAAAATCAAAGCTACAATGATCAGTTGAAATCGTATTGACTTGGCCATTGATCACACCTTCCCATAAAGCATTTTGATCACTAATACTACGTAATGGCGGTGAGCAGACATATTTTGCGCCTTCAAAATCAGGTTCATCATATAAATGATCATCTAAAACTAAATACTGCGGACAGGTTTCTACATAGACTTTTTGATTGTGCGCTCTTGCTCGTTTTACAGCTTCTAAAGATCGTTTCGTACTTAAGTGAACGATATTAACTGGTAAATCTGCTAAATCGGCAATCATTAAGTAGCGTTCAACAGCTTCTGCTTCAACTGAATCTGGTCTAGTCAAAGGATGATAATGAGGCGACAGTTTCCCTTCCGCTACAAATTTTGCGATCATCTCATTGACCATATCCCCATTTTCGCAATGAATGCCTAACATCCCTTGATACTTCTGGATTTCTCTCATCGCTTCAAAAATTTCACCATCAGTTGTTCTTAAATTGTCATAAGCCATATACATCTTAAATGACGTGATCCCAGCTTCAAGCATCTCTCTTATTTCTTTTTTTATGCTGGGATTCCACTCAATGATCGACATATGATACGTATAGTCACACGAGCTATTACCACTAGCCAGATGATTCCATGTAGCTAGACATTCCTTTAGTGAACTGCCTTTACTTGGTGTCGCCATATCGATCACAGCAGTTGTACCTTTAGCGACAGCTGCTTTGCTTCCTGTGTAAAAATTATCTGCAGTGCCCATTGATCCTTTACCATTATTTAGCTCTAAATGAGTATGGGCATCGATAAATCCTGGCAGAAGAAAACATCCTGAAACATCTTCTTCTACAGAATCTTTTGCTTTTAAATTAGTACCTACTTCAACAATTTTTTCGCCATTGATTCTTACATCTACTTGACGGCGACCATGGACGGACACAACGACTCCGCCTTTTAAAAGAATAGACATTTTTTAACCTCCATCATTCAGAAGTTGTTTTTGCGCAACTCATGTCTTGTTACATTTGCATACAGTATTCATATTCGTCAATCATCGTATCCATTAAATCAATAATATCTGCTGGAATATCTACTCCTTGTTCATCTAAACAAATCGTTGATGTATTCCCCCATAAACGAACTAAACATGTTTTTTCTCTCGGATTGATTACATAA
Organism: Candidatus Enterococcus ikei; assembly: GCF_017316105.1. NCBI lineage: Bacteria > Bacillati > Bacillota > Bacilli > Lactobacillales > Enterococcaceae > Enterococcus > Candidatus Enterococcus ikei. Next base: position 22,293 of record NZ_JAFLWD010000009.1, on the reverse strand, counting down.
AAACCTGAATTCGTACTATTTTCAAAATCAACTTCTGTATTAAATAATGTGAATTTGTCTTTGTAAGGTGCACTTGCATACGGACAGAAGGTCTCACAGTTCCCACATTCATTACACATCCGATCAATATGGACGATCTGCGGTTGCCCTTTGACATTTACAACGATATTCGCTCGATTTGGACAAACATCCATACACGATTCACAAATCGTTGAACATTCTAAACAGTTTCCAGCTTGTCCACAAAGTGCTTCGTTGGTTTCTAAGATGCCTCGTTTATTACGAACAGATGCTCTATCATCGTTAAGATTGGTTTGTTCATAATGATTGTTGTGGATTTGACAAATATTCTCAGTTGCTTTTGTTGCGTCTGCAATAGCTTCAACAATCGTTGCTGGTCCTAGATTTGCATCACCGATTACGTAGACATCTTTTAAGTTTGTCTCTAAGCTTTCATGATTTGATACGACTTTTCCATATTGATCCGTTGTAATGCCGATTGATTGGTAAAAATCAGTATCCACTTTTTCACCAACTGCGGCAATCACTGTATCAGCGGGAACTGCTGTAAATTCACCAGTTGCTACAGGTTTACGACGACCAGAGCCATCACGTTCACCTAAGCGCATTTTTTCACAAGTTAGGCTACCATTCTCTAATTTAATCGGTGACAATAATTCTAAAAATTCTACACCATCTTCTAAAGCAAAATACAGTTCTTCCTCATCTGCTGGCATATTTCGCTTATCTCTCCGATACACTACTGATACTTTTTTAACCCCCGGTAACGTAGTTGCTGCTCTCGCACAATCCATTGCTGTATTACCGCCACCAACAACTATGATTTGCTCTCCATAAGGATTAACTTCTGGATTTTCACGATTTGCTTTTAGGAATTCTAATGAGTTTAATGTATCTCCTGTTTCTAATCTTAGTTTGCCATGTTTCCAAGCACCGATTGCATAGATAACGTTGGTATATCCTTGTTCACGCAAAGATTCAATACTTGGCGCCGCTTGTCCAGTCTTAAATTCAGCGCCCATAAATTTAGCCATCTCAACATCGTTTTGAACCGATTTCATTGAAATTCTAAATTCTGGTACAATTTGGCTGCAGACCCCCCCAATCGTTTCGGCTTTTTCAAATACAGTGACAGGCATTCCTTCACGAGCAAGTAAGAATCCAGCCGAAATTCCTGCTGGGCCACCACCGACAACTGCTGTTTTAGGTGCATTTTCTTTCCGAATCGGTTTTTCCATTGTAGCCATCAATTCGTCATAGGCATGTTCAGCAGCTTCAAGTTTAGCTTCGCGAATTTTGATCGATCCTTCATAAAACTGGCGTGTACATTTTGTCATACATGGATGGGCACAAATTGTACCAGTAATAAACGGCAACGGATTTTTATCCACAATCACTTTTAACGCCTCTAAATAATTGCCTTCGCTCACATAACGAAGATATGCAGGAATGTCTTGGTTGATTGGACAGCCACCATCACTACGACAAGGCGCTGTATAACAATTCGTCAAGGGTACCGTAGTCCGTAATTTGGGACTTTCAGGTAATTTGATTGATTTTTTATAGCGGGCTTGACTCTTCGCTTTTTCAACAATCGTCGTAAGCTTTTCTAAGTTAACTTGAACTTGGTTCGGGTAAACTGAGTCTCCAAGTAAATTGGCTACTTGATTCATGCGCTGATACCCACCTGGTTTCAATAATGTTGTTGCCATTGTGATTGGCCAAATCCCAGCATCAAAAATTTCTTTAATATTGAAAATATCCGCTCCGCCTGAATAAGAAATTTGCAGTTTCCCATCAAAAGCATCTGATAATTTTTTCGCTAAGGAAATGCTTAAAGGAAAGAGCGAACGTCCTGACATATACATTTCATCACCAGGCAATTCTTCTTCAGCGATCCCCACTGGAAATGTATTAGTGATTTTTACACCAAAGCTCAGGCCTTTGCTATCGGCTAGTGCTTGCAAACGTGTCAGCATTGGAACTGCATCTTCAAACTGTAAATCTTCTAAGAAATGATGATCATCAAAAACCATATAATCAAAACCTAAGTCATCCATTGTTTGACGGGTATACTCATAACCTAGCATTGTTGGGTTGCATTTGATAAATGAATTCAAGCCTTTAGTTTCCAATAAATAAGTAGTAATTCGTTCGATTTCATCTGATGGACAACCATGCAATGTTGAAAGGGTAATTGAGCGGCAAACTTTTGGACTGATCGTTTCTATATATTCTTGATCGATTCGTTTAAATTGAGGTAGGTATTTATATGCTGCTTTTTTACATTCTTGCCAAATCGGTGTTTCTTCGGCATTTTGCATATCCGTAATGTATTTATCTACTTTTGGTGATTGAATCCCTGCTAAATCATAGCCCACACTCATATTGAAGATAAACCCATCAGGATCACCTAAGTTCAGTTCTTTACTTAGCAATTTCAAGATAAACCATGCCTTTACATATTCATCATAGGCTTGAGGCACTCGTAACTCAGTCGACCATTCTACGTTGTAACATTCATCGGCTGCCGTAATACAAGGTTTACTCACCGGCAAATCTTCGCCATCGATGATCTGAACGGTTTTGACTTCAAAAAAACGAGACCCAGTTAGATAAGAAGCAATAATATTTTGAGATAATTGAGTATGGGGACCAGCTGCGGGGCCACATGGTGTTTCCATTTTTTCGCCAAATAAAGGAATCGTTTTTGTTCCGTCTGCTTGATAAAATTTTCTGACACCAAAAATAGTTGATTCATTTTTATATTCGTTTAAAATCCAGTTCAGTAACCCGTCGATCGAGATCGGATGCATGATGTCACTCATGTTTGTCACTCCTTTTTTATTTTTTCTAGTCTATTAATGTGACTAACCATTGATTCTTGTCCAAAGTGATTGCGCTTGAGCTTGAGCATCCTTCCAAATTTTTTCCTCATCTATTCCTTGTACTTCTCTATTTTTCATGCGGATTTCACCACTGATGATTGTATCAGTAACTGTACCGCCATTCATTCCGAAAAGTATATGGGAATTATAATTATCTTTGTTCATTGGTGTTGGTCCTTTATAATCTAAAACGATCACATCTGCTGCAGCGCCTGCTTCCAGCACACCTAATCTTGTTTTGAAATAACGATTAGCCATTTGTGCATTGTTAGTAAATAGCATCTTTGGAATTTCTGCCCAAGCAGCGTTAGGGTTTGCTAGGTGATGCTTATGAATGATGTTTCCTACTTTATATGATTCAGTAATATCATTGGTATAGCCATCTGTTCCAAGTCCCATCAAAATGCCATATTCATTCAACATGCGCATTGCTGGTGGACAGCCTACTGCATTACCCATATTCGATTCTGGATTTGTCACAACCATTGTATTTGTGTCACGTAAAAGTTCCATTTCATGTGGACCGATATGGATGCAATGCCCTGCCATTGTTTGTTTACCCAGAATACCTAAGTCGTACAAACGATTAACGATTGGTTTACCATATTTATCCAATGAATCATATACATCCGCAATATCTTCAGCAATATGAATGTGATAACCAATGCCTTCAGGCGTATTTGCTGCACAGTATTCCATAGATTTATCTGATAAAGTAAACGCCGCATGCATCCCCATCATAGCTTTTTGCATATCATCTTTTCTGGCATTGCTCGTTTTTATAAAATCAGTATTTTCTCTCACCGCTGCCTTCATCTTTTCTTCACCATCTCGATCAGAAACCTCATAACACAAACAAGTTCGAACGCCTAATTCATCTGCCGCATTAGATAATTGTGTTAAGCTGCCTTCGATTGCTCCATAACTGGCATGATGATCAAAGACAGTAGTCACACCATTTTTGATACTGTCCAAGTAAGCAATTTTTGCACTGTGATATGAATCTTGTAAATTCAGTGTTCGATCGATCCGCCACCATTGTCCTTCTAAAATGTCCATAAAATTTTTAGGATGATATCCATTGATACTCAAGCCTCTGGCAAATGTACTATAAATATGGTTATGCATATTGATGAACCCTGGCATGATTACTCCACCTTTAGCATCAATAAAATCAGCCTTTGGAAACTCTTTACGCAAATCAGCAGTATTTCCAACACGTGTAATCAATTGTCCTTCCATTGCAACACAGCCATCGTCATAAAATGTGCCTTCATTATCTCTGGCAATCAATCGTCCATTTCCTACTAATAACATCATTGACCCTCCTATTTATTTCGTTTTTATTTTCCAACCAACACGGAAATCGCTTTCAAAAGATAGTTCAATCATTCACTAAGGCGGATATTAGATTACTTAAAATACTTTCATCTACCTATGAATAAAGCGTTCTCAATATTAGTTACAGTAGTAATTTCTCTTAACTCGAGTAAATTATACCACCTAACCTAAAAAAAAACAATGCTACCTAAAAAATATTTTTTAGTGCAGTGTGCCCATTGTCTTGTATTATGATTTATCGCATGATATCATTACACACACAGCTAGTTGATGAAGCTAGCTTCTTTCTTTCGGTATGACTTATACCTGTTTTTGAAAGAGCTATCAATTTAACTGTTTGATCAACCTCTTTTTAGAAAGGAGTGAATCCTATGCTCTCAGATGAAAAATTAAACTTTCTTACTCAAGTAGCCAAAGCTTTAGCAGGTCAATTCGGTGATAATTGTGAGATAGTCATCCATAAAATCAATGAAAATAATGTCAACAATACAATCGTTTCTATTGAAAACGGTCATGTTTCTTCTCGTCAACTTGGAGATGGACCTTCTCAAGTCGTTTTAGAAGCATTGAAAAAAGATCCTGCTGATTTGACCGATCATATTAATTATTTAACACGAACACATGATGGTCGTATTTTAAAATCAAGTACTATTTACTTCAAAGACAAGTCAGGTAGTCTAGATGGTATTTTTGCAATCAATTATGATATCACTGCACTGATCGCTGCTGAATCAACATTAAAATCGCTTATTACGATCGATGAAGATGACGATGTCAAAGAACCTGATTATATTCCTCAAGATATCAATGAGCTCTTAGATGATTTGATTGAAGAATCCGTTAAATTAGTAGGCAAACCAGTACCTTTAATGACCAAAGACGATAAGATCAAATGTATCCAGTTTTTAAATAGTAAAGGTGCCTTTCTTGTAACTAAATCTGGCGATAAAGTCGCTAATTTCTTTAACATTTCCAAGTATACGTTATACAGCTATATTGATGCAAAATAAGCTTTTATGATGATTGAAGTAGACCCTTGCGTAAAAAATGCAAGGGTCTATTTTTTTTAGTTTAAACATAAAATCTTTATAATATAGTAAGAAAGAGTAAAAGCAATTAATTTTTTTTTTTAATTGTGGTATTATAGATTGAGTTTATTGTTGATTATAGCAACAATAATTGATGGAAATTGGAGGGCACTTTATGGGAATCAGAAGTCAAGTAGCAATCATGGCTGGTAAAACTTCTCAATGGGTATTACAAACTTTTTTCAAAGGTGGCAGTAGCTACCCAGGAAAATTAGCATTAAAAATCGATCCAAAGATTTTGGATACGTTAGCAAAAGATTATGAAATCGTAGTGGTTACTGGTACCAACGGTAAAACATTGACAACAGCTTTAACAGTTAATATTTTAAGGCAAGAATTTGATCATGTTTTGACAAATCCAACTGGTGCTAATATGGAACAAGGAATCGTTTCGACCTTCTTATCTGCTAAAAACAATGGAGCAAAGAAAAAATTTGCGGTTTTAGAAATTGATGAAGCTAGTTTAAGCCGTGTCACAAAATATATTGAGCCAAAATTATTTTTATTTACGAATATTTTCCGTGACCAAATGGATCGATATGGTGAGATTTATACCACATATAAGTTAATTGTTGATGGTGCTGCAGCAGCGCCTAATGCACCGATTCTTTGTAATGGTGATTCACCGATCTTTAACTCAGTTGAAACAATCAATCCTAGGAAATACTATGGCTTTAACCATAAACCTGATGAAGAACAGATGGCTCACTACAATACAGACGGCTTACTTTGTCCGAAGTGTCATCATATTTTACATTATAAAATGATTACTTACGCTAATCTTGGAAAATACTATTGTCCTAATTGTGGTTTCCATCGTCCTGAGCTAGATGTTCAATTAACGGAAATGGTTGCAATGGACAATGTTTCTGCTGAATTTGTGATTGACGGAGCTAAATATGGGATTGCTGTTGGCGGGATGTATAATGTGTATAATGCGTTAGCTGCAACCGCAGTTGCTGAACATTACGGGGTTGCACCTGAGAAAATCCGTGCAGGACTAAGCTATGATGAAAAAGTTTTTGGACGTCAAGAAACGATCAATATCGATGGTAAATTATGTACCTTAATCCTAGTTAAAAATCCTGTTGGTTTAAATCAAGTCATCGATATGATGGGCCATGCCCCTTATTCATTCTCTCTTGTATCATTATTAAACGCAAACTATGCTGATGGAATTGACGTTAGTTGGATCTGGGATGGGGATCATGAAGCATTCGCTCAAATGGATATCCCAGAAGTAATTGCTGGTGGTGACCGCCATACAGATATGGCATTACGGATGAAAGTTGCTGGAATTTCTGAAGATAAATTAAAAGAAATCCCTAATTTAGATGATGTGATCACAGCAATCAAAGCATTACCAACAGAACACGTTTATATTTTAGCCACGTATACAGCAGTTTTACAATTACGTAAATCACTAACTGCACAAGGTTATATCAATAGCTGAACGGGCTTATATTGAGGAGGAATCAACAGTGCCTAAAGAATTAGTTGTTTGTCATTTATACGGAAATTTACTGAACACTTATGGCGATAATGGCAATTTACTGATGTTAAAATATCTTTCTGAAAAAATGAATGTGACTTTCCGTTCTGAAATCATCAGTATTTATGAGCCATTTGATCCAAATAAATATGATTTAGTTTTTGTTGGCGGCGGTCAAGATTTTGAACAGCTGATCATTTCAGAAGATATCCAAACAAAAAAAGAAAGCTTAACTGAATATATTGAAAATGATGGTGTCATGCTGGCAATTTGTGGTGGTTATCAATTGTTAGGTCACTATTATATGGGTGCAAAAGGTGAAAAAATTCATGGAATTGGTGCTTTAGATCACTACACGCTCAGTCAAGATAATAACCGCTACATTGGCGATATTGTTATTCATAATGAAGAATTTAATGAAACGTACTATGGTTTTGAAAATCATAATGGTCGTACCTTCTTGGGCAAAGGAGAACGTCCTTTAGGCAATGTGGTTCAAGGTAAAGGAAATAACAGTGAGGATGGTTCTGAAGGTGTGATTTATAAAAATGTCTTTGGTTCTTATTTCCATGGACCAATTCTTGCTAGAAATGAGAATCTTGGTATTCGATTGATCAAAACTGCTTTAGAAAAAAAATACAACGAACCATTAGATATACCCAAAGAAATGTTAGTTGTTGGATAAAATAAAAAAATGAGTGCTGGAAAATTTTTCCTACACTCATTTTTTATTTTATTCTAAGCTTTTGCTCCAGGTTCAGAAGCAATAATCGTCAAGTCACCTTCAACTCGCCATTTAGTAATATCATTTGGTAAAATAAAGCTGGTACCTTTAGTCAATTCATAACTCTCAGAATTCACTGTCTCACTATCTTCAATAATTAGATTACCAATACCATCTATAACCGTAGCTAAAGTATACGGAGCATTTTTTTTCAATTTCAATACGCCTTTGACCTGCCATTCATACACATTGAAAAATGGTGTTTTCAAATACGTAACAACGCTTGATTGTCCTTGGTTTTGCTGTTGAATCGATAATTCAGCATTCTTGGCTGGAACTGTCGTTACATCCACTGATTGCTGGATATGCAATTCTCTAGTTTGACCTTGATCATCTTTTCTATCATAATCATACACTCGATAAGTTGTATCACTGCTTTGTTGTGTTTCTAAAATCATGATCCCTTTACCGATCGCATGGATCGTTCCACTCGGCACATAGAAAAAGTCGCCTTTTTTTACTGGAACTCTCTTCAACAAATCATCCCAGCGCTCTTCCTTGATCATCTCGTGAAGTTCTTCCCGACTTTGAGCATTATGACCATAAATGATCGTAGCTCCTGGTTCAGCATCGATAATATACCAGCACTCAGTTTTACCAAGCTCGCCTTCATGAGCTAAACCGTAAGTATCATCTGGATGAACTTGGACAGATAAATCATCTTCGGCATCTAAAATTTTGGTTAACAAAGGAAAAACATCCCCTTCGGCATTACCGAATAGCTCACGATGGTTCGCCCAAAGCTCGTCTAACTTTTGACCAGAAAATTCACCATTTTCTACAACACTTATCCCATGAGGATGCGCGCTGATCGCCCAGTCTTCCCCAATCTTATTGCTTGGTAGATCAAAACCGAATACAGTGTGTAAACGATCGCCACCCCAAATTTTTTCTTGGAATACTGGTTTTAAAAATAAAGGTTGCTGCATAGTTTAGAGACTCCCTTCCATTTATACTCGTCAATTATACCACTAAAAAGAAAGCGATTCATCTTTGTTTGTTATTTTTTCTTTTAAATATATTTCAATAAGCTCGTCTCTTTTTTTGATGTATTCTGCTCTATTATCATTTGGATGAACCCGATTGGATAAAAATACAAACCCTTCTTTTTCCAAAGGATCGATCAATAAAAAAGTACCTGTATAACCTGTATGAAACAACAAGGGGCTATCGGTGAAATCATGTTTCAAATCCCATCCTAAAGAACGCCGCCCTTTTCCGTTTGGTGTTTGATCTCTTAATAATAAATCGATCGTATTCTTCTCTAATACTTGATTTTTATTGTATGATCCCTCATTCAAATACATAGATACAAATTTTTTCATATCCGTTAAATTGGTGAACAAGCCAGCATTTCCCGCATGTTCAGCTAAGACAAACGCCTTTGGATCATGAGTTTGACCACGGATCAATCCTCGCACAGGATGAATTTCAGTTGGAACAGTTTTTAAAGGATCTTCAGGTAAAAAAAGACTGTCTGACATTCCTAAAGGTTGTAAAACTCTCTCCTCAAAGATCTCAATAGCCTCTTTTCCAACTAATTCTTCCAACATAAATCCAAGTAAAATCGTCCCTGTATCTGTATAAGCAACTTGCTTTCCTAACAGGTCACCAGATTTCACCTGAGAGTAGGCCGAGCGCAACTCATCTTTTGACAATGAATCTCGATTTTTAATGTAACTTTGAATATCCACTGTATGCGTCAGAAGGTGCCGAATCGTTATTTTTTCATCTTCAAATATTGGATAATATGCTTTGAACGGCTGGTCAATGTCTATGATTTTCTTTTCCATCAACTGTAAAACAACGGTCGTCGTACAAATCACTTTAGTCAAAGAGGCCACATCAAATAGCAGCGAACAATTCATGGGTTCGACTGCGGGTAATATTTGAGCATTCCCCCAAATATGATCTTCAACTTTGTCCTTTGTTATAAAAGAAAAACTAACACCTGGAAAAACTCCCTCATCCATCAATTCTTTGATTTTTTCTGTCGTCTCTTTATATATCATTATTTTTCCTCATTCAAACCTTATGTCAAGATTTTTTAAATCATCGAAATTATTTCTTAATTTCTGACAAACCACCATTCGATTTTACTAGGATCATAGATGGTTAAAATAGTTAATTTTTTATCTACAAAAAATTCTTGTTTTTGCTCTTCTAAATGCTGCTTCAGCTTTTCCATCTCTTTTTTATGTCCTATTGTCAAAACAAAAAAGTCCAAGCCTAAAGCTTCTTCTTCGGTTGCTTTTTTACTACTTTCTTTAACCCAATCATCTAAATGAATCGAAAAATTTCCTTCATTCATCAATAATTGATCCGTCGTTTTCCCCTTAGAAGTCATCCCCAATATCCTTTGATAAAACCTATAATGCTCCGCTTTATCTCTCACACTCAGTTTAATTCGATCAAAACGTACATCTGCCGAAAGACTTGAATACAAAACCTTGCTTTGACGTACAAGTGCGTCGATATCTAATCGTTCAATTGCTTTCATACTTTGATCCTCTGCACCTTCTTGATAACAAACTTCAAGTTCATTGCCTTCTGGATCTTTGAGAAATACACTTTTTCGCTTTCCCTGCTTTATTGCTCTGTCAATTGGATAATTATGTGATGTAATTCTTCTTAAAATACTGCCAAATTCTTCCTTTGTTGGAATTAATAAAGAAAAACAAACAGCCTTCTCAAAAAAACTCATTTGACCTTCTTGTGAGTCGGTCTCTTCTAATATGAGCAAGCGGCTATCCTTTTTCTGAGAGCCAAATAATGATAAATTATTTTCTTCTAACTTTAAAATAAACCCTAACACATTCTTATAGAAGCTAACCATGCTATCTACATTTTTTACTCGAAGCGCAATCGTTTTCACATATACATCTTCTGATAGTTGAAACTTTTCCATCCGTCTTCCCCCTCCGAATGTCTCCCTCTATTTATTCTAAACATCTCTAATGATTTCGGCAAGTAAATGCTCTTTTCAAAAAATGAGGGCATATAAGAAATCTTTGAGAATCTCGAATTTTTTCACCTATACCAATTGACTGAATAAGCTTTAATATTGATTCATCTCTGTCCCAATTCAAACACACATATCAACTAACATTAAATATACTGCAGATATAATCAGACAAAACGAGATGATCATTTTATCCAATGTTTTTTTTATGTTACGCTTTTAGACGGTTAAGGAACTTAGTAACTATTAGATAACAATCATAGCTCATACTTTATTTACTGACTCCATTTTCTAACCAATTTAACTTTACTTTAAAATTATTGATAAGTTCCTGGATGTCGTATTCGGAATCTTTTTCTAATTGTCGATATCCCTCTGTGATCGAAGAAAAGATACTATTCATGATCATTTGCATAAGCATTTTAAATTCTAGTTCATTATTGATCTTTAATTGAGTAAGGTCTATACGCGCATAAATCTGATGACCATGTCTCTTTTTCTGGTGTTCTGCTCCTTTTTTATTACTTGTAATGAAGCGAGGAGACACACGACTGGTTGATTGATCATCCATATTCATAAAAAAATTCTTATAAAACAATGCATGCTCTCCAGTTAAAACCTCAAAAATAATTTTTGAAAAGTATATCTTTATTCCTTCAAACAAATTTCCCTCTGCTTTTTGAATACATTTTTCAATATCCTTTTTGCTATCTTGTCTTAGCAATTCAAAATAATAATAGTAAAGATCTTCTTTGTTTTCAAAATATTGATAAAAACTACCTCTTGGTATTTCAGCTAGCTTTACGACATTCGCAATCGAGGCCTCTTTTAATGATGTTCTAGAAAATTCATTTTTCGCAGCATTTAACAATCTACGCTGTTTTTCTTCAGATAAATGAAAAAAAGTAGTTTTTGGCATTTAATACCTTCCTTTCCAATACACGACAACTAAAACGTGACACACTGTCATCATATCATTGGAAAATTAAAATATGGAAAAATAATTGGATTTTTTTCTTGTCTTTTTACAACCATCTGTTTATTTTGAGCACTTCATCTACTGCTTGTTTCACATCTTTAACAACCTCTTCATACGATTGATTTGCATCTATAAGATAAGAATTTTGATAGGTTATCACTTTGTCTTTATTTTGATATTCTTGATCATACAACGCAGAACGTTCTTTAATAATCTCATCCTCATCTTCACGTGATTGCAGTCTTTTTAATACATTTTTTTTAGATACTTCTAAAAAAATAGGAATAACCATGTTTCCAAATCTTTTTTCTATATCTTGAAACCCTTTGATCGTTAAAACATCATATGCATAATGATCACTTGTTTTTTGAAGCAACTCGTCAATTCCGACTCCATATTGATTTCCATGATAAGTATCATGTTCTGCTAAAGCATTGGTTCTTACTAGCTCTTGAAACTGCTCGTTCGTCTTAAAATAATAATCAACACCATCTTGTTCTTCTTTACGCATCTGACGTGTCGTGTTCGAGATTACTTTGTATGCTGCAGGAAAAACAGCTTCTGCAACCTTAGTTTTCCCAGAACCGCTTGGGCCGATGATAACAAAGAATGGATAGTTTAATTTTTTTCTTTCCACTCTGCATTCCCCCTTACCAGCCACTATACAACAACTAGAATCCTGCTTCAACGATAAAGAAATAGACAACCACGATATTTAATTCATGTCTGCCATTAAGTGTTTTATTTAGTTTGGATAATTGAATAATTAAAAGGTATTTGTAAATAAATGCTTAGCGCAATTATATTATTATAAATGATTTTATTTATTAGTAAGCACATTCATTATCACCTTCTAAAAAACAAATTAAAAATATGGTAAAAAATAACTTCCCTTTTGTAATCCATATGATATAATCATATAAATGGTATTTTATTAGAAATACTGTTATGCATCTTCTAACAGCGTTAATTAAACTTCCCCAAGCTTTGATATGTTAGGAGATGCATGTGTTTTTATGTTCCGGCAGTGAAAGCATAAAGACTAAATAATACAACAGCAATACTTAAAGACATTTTTACTCCCCCAATCTATAAACTATTTATAAAAGTTGTTTAGATAACAAAACCTCTATAAGTAAACCATAACAAACTTAAAGAACAAAATAAACAACCACTTAATTTTATTGCATATAAAGCAAATAATAGACGCATTTTTTCAAATAATTCAGTTTTGTCTAACAATTCTCATTTTTAATCTCATACCTGCAATTTTTAGGAGTGAATCATATGAACATCGGTGAAACTTTACGTTTTTTTAGAAAAAAACTACATCTTACACAAAAAGAAATGTTGGATAATCATCTAGATCCTTCATCTTATTCTCGCATTGAACACGGAAAACAAATTATACGAATTGATACATTGGCAGAAGTTTTAAATAAATTATCACTTTCACCAGAAGAATTTTTTTCTCGTGTATCTTTAGATAAGGAGCAAAAAAAATTTAGAGCATTATTTTACTACTGTGCGGAACATTTAAATAATAAATCAACAAAACAAAAACTAATTGATTATTATCAAGAGTTGGCTAAATTTCAATACAATTTAAAAGAACGTTCAAATTACATTGTTATCAAGGTTTATTTTTCTCAATTTTGGGAAGAAATCCCCCCACTAACCGACAGAGAAATTAAAGAGATAACAGACTATTTATTGAAAAAAGATTATTATCAACAATATGATTATCTGATTCTATCTAACACAGTTAGATTCTTTAACGAAAAACAACAAGACTTAATCCTTATGCGAGCTATTCCAATTGCGGATGAAGATCTGAGGGATGCAACAACTAAAAATTTTGCTTATAATACGATTACGAATTTAATTACTTCTAGAATACATGCAAAGGATTACGCTGGTGCAAAGAAATATTTAGCTATTGCTAAAAAGCAAGATAAGGACGGAAAAAATTATAACTACCGTATGAATCTTCAATATTTAAATAATCTACTCGAATATCTATTAACTGGTGAACATCAATACATGGAGTATATTTATGATTTTATTAAATTATTAGAAAATATTGGTGACGTTCATCAAGCTGAAATATTAAAAAAAGAGGTAACATACTTGACCCACAGTAACTTCACCGTTACCAATAAAAATGATTTTCCCACTGGTTTATTTAAATATTAACATTCTTTTCTGAACTAGAAAATAGAGCTGTAAATCAGATGTTTCTCTCTGATTTACAGCTCTGTTTTTTTCTTTATTTTAAATCTTGTCCATTTGTTTCTATCACTTGTTTGTACCAATTAAATGATTTTTTCTCATAGCGATTCATCGTACCTTCACCATTATCATCTAGATCAACATAGATAAAACCATAACGTTTGCTCATTTCACCTGTTGAAGCACTTACTAAATCGATACAGCCCCATGGTGTATAGCCCATTAAATCAACACCATCTTTTATTGCATCAGACATTGCTTCAATATGACGACGTAGATAATCAATACGGTAATCATCTTCTACATAAAAGTTTTCATCTACTTTATCGATTGCACCTAAGCCATTTTCAACAATGAATAACGGTTTTTGATAACGATCGTACAATTCGTTCAAAGCGATTCTCAACCCTTCAGGATCGATCTGCCAGCCCCATTCACTTGCTTCTAAGAATGGGTTACGCACACCACCTAATAGATTTCCAGTAACTGTATCCTCTTCTTCAGCTGTTTCATTGACTGCTGACGACATATAGTAACTAAAACCAATATAATCAACAGAATATTTTTTCATTAATTCTAAATCATCTGCACCGATTTCTAAATCTGAGACACCATATTTATCAAACATCCGTTGTTGGTAAGCAGGATATTCACCACGAACTTGAGCATCTGTACAGTAGAAGTTAAATTCTTGATTTTGAGCTAATGTTGCCATTTGATTGACTGGATTTGCATCGATGCTGTACGTTGTTGCATAAATGATCATACAACCAATTTGCATATCCGGATTGATTTCATGACCGATTTTTACTGCTTTGGCGCTAGCTACAAATTGATTATGCCATGCTTGGAAGATATTTTGATAATCACCAGCACCTGTTGCTTTGACCATTCCTTGGCTTAGAGCTGGGAAATGGAATGCTGAATTGATTTCATTAAACGTCATCCAATATTTTACTTTTTTACCATAACGAGTCAACACAACTGTTGCATAGTTTTCAAAGAAATCGATCATTTTACGATTTTTCCAGCCACCATATTCTTTGGCTAAATGCAAAGGCATTTCATAATGAGAAATTGTGATCACAGGTTCGATCCCATGTTTTAAACACTCGTCAATCATTTGATCGTAGAATTTCAAACCTGATTCATTTGGTGTAGCTTCATCACCTTTAGGAAAAATTCTAGACCAAGCAATCGAGAATCGATAACATTTAAAGCCCATTTTTGCAAATAAAGCTATGTCCTCTTTAAAACGATGATAATGATCGATTCCGCGATGATTCGGATAAATAAATTTATCTTCATCAATTTCCCAATTAAATGTCTCACTACCTAAAATCTGAAAACGTTGTTTGCCGCCTGGCATTGCATCTGCAACTGACAATCCTTTGCCATCAGAGCGATAAGCCCCTTCTAATTGATTGGCAGCAGTTGCGCCGCCCCATAAAAATCCATCTGGAAATACAGTTATTTTGTTTGACATACGATTTTCCTCCTAAATTTAAAAACGTAATAAATCAATTTCTTTAACGAACAATTGCCAAGAAATCTTCTCCATGTAAAACGTCTGTTTGTTCCATATCTAGTACATCTAAATAATCGCCACTATTTGTTACAACAACAGGTGTCACCACAGGGTGTCCTGCTGCTTTGATTTTTTCAATATCAAATTTAACTAATAGATCGCCTTGTTTCACTTTATCGCCTTGCTTCACTTCTATTTCAAATCCGTCACCATCCATCTCAACAGTGTCCATACCAATATGCATTAAAACTTCTGCACCATCTTCTGTTGTGATCCCAACTGCATGACCTGTTGGAAATAGTGTTGTGACTTCTCCATTAGCAGGTGCGTATAGTTCACCTAACGTTGGTTCAACTGCGATTCCTTTACCTAAAGCTCCTGATGAGAATACTTGATCTTCGATTTTGTCTAAAGGAACGATTGTACCTGTGATTGGGCTTGTTAAAACAATTTTATCATTTTTTGTGTCTAAATTAGAATTTGTATCTTTTACAGGTGTTTCACTGCCTGCATCTGGTTTATCGTCAAATTTTAAAATAAATGTTAATACAAAGGCAATGACAAAAGCAATCACGGTTCCGATTACTGCAGCAATCAAGCCAGATGTATCTTTTGTATCTTGAGGGATAAATCCTGGTAAACTCAATAAACTAATCAAACCAAATACATAGTTTTGAACATGACTGAAACCAATAAATGCTCCACCGACTGCTCCACCGATACATGCAGCAATAAATGGTTTTTTAAGTGGTAAAGTAACACCATAAACAGTTGGTTCTGTAATACCAAATACGGATGTCATTGTAGATGAAAGAGCTAAACCTTTTAATTTCACATTTTTTGTCATAAAGAATACAGCTAATGCAGCGCCACCTTGAGCTAATACAGCTGGTAATAACATTGGCGCCATTGTATCAACACCACCACCTGCTTGAGAAAGATTAAGCATCATGATCGGCACAAAGCCCCAGTGCATTCCAAACATAACGAATACTTGCCATAAACCACCCATCACTGCACCTGCAATAATTGGACTAAAACCATAAATTCCATTGTAACCTTTACCTAGTAAATCACCTAAAACTGTACCGATTGGGCCAATTGCAATAAACGTAACTGGTGCCATTACTAAGAAAACTGCTAAAGGAACACAGATAATTTGTAAGAAAGAAGGAATTACTTTCTTAAAGAAACGCTCAACATAACTTTGAACATAGACTGCTAAAATAATCGGGATAACAGATGAAGTATAAGCACTTGCTCCAATAATTACTGGAATACCTGCAAAAGTCAACGGTTGTCCAGCTAAAGCCGTAATGCTAGGATGAACAAGCGCCATTGCTAAACAGACTGCTAAAAACTGATTTGTTTTGAATTTTTTCGCAGCAGTAAATGCCAGTAGAATCGGTAGAAATGTGAAAATCCCATCAGCAATTGCAAAAAGAACAACATAAACACCTGATTTATCAGTCAGCCAATTCAGTGTAACAGCTAATGTTAAGAATCCTTTTAAAACCCCAGCTCCGGCCATTGCGCCTAGGAACGGTGTAAAAATAGAAGAAATAATATCGATCAATTGATTAAAGATATTACCTTTAGGTCCTGCGTCTTTTTCCGAATCATCGTCACCTAAACCACTATGTGCCATCAATTCTTTATAGACATCACTAACATGACTGCCAATTACGACTTGATATTGCCCACCACTTCTAACAACCTGAATCACGTCAGGATCTTGATTTAATTTTTCAGTATCTGCTTTTTCCTCATCTTTTAATTTGAAACGTAAACGTGTTGCACAATGAACTACACTATTCACGTTTTCTTCTCCGCCAACTAGCGTTAAAACGCGTTCAGCTATTTCTTGATTTTTACTCATTTTATATGCCCCTTTTCCATTATTTTTTATATAAAAAAACCTAAACTGAAAAAACAATGATCAACTATACTTAAAAAACATAAATATAGATAAATCGCTTGTTTTTTCAATCTAGGTTTTGCCTGCTAAACAGTAACAATCCGCTTCGATTGAAAGTTAAATTTTGTAATCAATAAAGTTACATACTATATTTTTTTCTCTCCAGCTACTCGCTGAATATGAATGGTCAAATAAATTTGTTCCGCTTTATCGATTGGTTTTTGATATTTTTTGACTAGATAGTCATTAATTCTCTGTACCGATTGAAACGCCTTAGGATATTTACTTTGAATCAACTCGTAAAGAAAGTCATCTTCCTCATCGTGGGCTTCATTTTGCAAATAACGCTGAGCAAAATATTGTAAGTGCGTCACGATTCTTTGATAATTCAATGAATCTTCATCGAATGGCTTCCCGAAATAACGACTGACGATCGTTAGGATATCTCGCACCATTTCAGTAGCTGACATTGTCACTTCCATGTTGCCATTTGCCTGTTCACTATTTACGATATGAAAGGCAATAAAACCAGCTTCACTTTCTGAAAACTCAATGTTCAGTTTCTCCTTGATCAGCGCTACACCTTTTCTAGCTATCGCAAATTCTTTAGGATAAAACTTTTTTGTTTCAAACATCAATGGGTTGGGCATTTCAAGACCTTCATTGGCTCTCATAATCGCATAATGGATATGGTCCGTCAATGTTAAGTAGATATTCGATGAAAGCTCGATGCCTAAATCTTCTTCCGCAATATCTACGATCTTTTTAACTAGCTCGACTTCTTCTACAGGTATATCTGCAAATAACTGCTGAAATTGTCCTGAAGTGATGGAATCTTTAAGAACAAACTCTTTTTCAATAAAAGTTGGATCGATCTCATCACCAATTTTTTTCTGGAATGCCAGTCCTCGGCCCATACAGACGATTTCTTCACCTGATTCATTTTTTGTCATGACGACATTATTATTTAAAATTTTTTCAATATTCATGATGAACCTCACTTTTACAAATACAAATGAAAAAAACCTAGAATCCACCCAAATAAGTTGCTATGGAAGATTCAGGTTTTGCCTGCCGAACAGTAACAATCCTTATTACATGGACAGCATAACATTAATTTAATTGATTTGCAACCCTTTTCAAATACAAATAAAAAATGATTATTTAGACAACTATTAAGAAATGTCAAAGTCGCATTGCAAACGTTCAGAAAAAGAGTTACAATCTATGCCATAGTTTTAAAAAATACATATTTTCAAAGGATGAGTTACATGTTTGAATCAATTTCAACACCAGATTTTGAAACACTTTATACTGAAACTGAGCTTAACGTCATTGATATTCGTGAAACTGAAAGTTTTTTACAAGGACACTTAGCACATTCTATGTCACTGCCTGCCACTGTTTTACCTAATATGTTAAAACAGCTGAATAAAGAAAAAACCTACCATATTATTAGTTACAGCGGACGCCGTTCTGAAGTTATCGCCTCTTTTATGGCTTCTAAAGGTTTTCATGCTGTCCATGTAATCGGTGGGATGCAACAACTAGCTAAAGCTTCATAATATTGTACAATATAAAAGCGTTTATACTGTTTTTATGTGACTGGGCTATCACTCATAGAGTGATAGCCCAGTCACTTTTTTCTTATTTGTAATCATGAAAAGTGCTTACTTTTCATATATTTTAAGTAAAAACTTGCTTTTCTTACTTTTTATTAGTAAAATAGTTTTTGTTTATAAATAATCATACTTAGGTATTCGAAGGAGACTTTACATGTCAAAATTACTAGTTGTTAAAGCACACCCACTTACTAAAGAAGAATCTCGTTCTGTCCGTGCATTAGAAACCTTTTTAGAAAGTTATCAAGCTCAAAATCCAGCTGATGAAATCGACGTTCTTGATGTCTACGCTGATTTCGTTCCTGAAATTGATGAGGAGTTACTTTCTGGATGGGGTGCATTACGCACTGGTACTGAATTTACTGCATTAAATGAAAGCCAACAAACAAAAGTTGCGCGTTTCAACGAATTAACGGATCAATTCCTAGGCGCTGACAAAGTAGTTATTGCCAATGCTTTATGGAATTTAAATGTTCCGACTCGTTTAAAAGCATGGGTTGATACAATCAACGTTGCTGGAAAAACTTTCAAATATACTGAAGAAGGTCCAAAACCTTTGACAAACGGTAAAAAAGCCTTGCATATTCAATCAAACGGTGGTTTTTACGAAGGACAAGATTTTGCTTCTCAATATGTAAAAGGAATTTTAAACTTTATCGGTGTTGCTGAAGTTGATCAATTATTTATTGAAGGTATCGACCATCACCCAGAAAAAGCCGAAGAATTATTAGGTGCAGCAATGGATCAAGCAACAACTCTTGGAAAAACATTTTAAACGAAGTGTACCGAAACAAAAATAGTTCGCTACGATAGCTAAGCTTAATCGCAACACTTTTGAACTTAAAGAAGCTAGGAAATAACTTTCGACGTTATTTCCCAGCTTCTTTTATTATTCTAGTTTTTTTAATTCCTCATCTTCGTGATACAAACTTGAGACATCTTTATACCATTCAAAAAGGTGTGTTGTAAGTACTTTAACTGCTGCGTATACTGGTATACCCAAAATGACTCCCACTACACCAAATAACTTTCCAGACGTCAGTAATACCACTAAAATCGTCACTGGATGGATATCTAACTGACTTCCTAATACAAGCGGCGAAATTACTCGTCCTTCGATCGTTTGTTCAATAACAAAAACGACTAAAACTTTGGCTAATAAAACTGGACCGCCTACGATTCCTAAAAAGACTGCTGGCACCATCGCCAAAAATGAGCCTAAATAAGGAATTAAATTAAGAAAGCCTGCTGTAATTCCTAAAGTGATCGCATAATCCAATCCAATAAATGAAAAACCTAGAATAAACATCACTGCTACTGCAAAAGCAACAGTCAATTGACCTCTAATATATGAAGAAACTTGCGAATTAACTTCTCCTAAAACTTTTAAGGTTGGCTTGCGCATTTTATTAGGTAAAAATTTCATCAAATACGGTGCTAACTGTTTACCATCTTTCAAAAGATAAAATAAAATAAATGGCATTGTAATAATTGCTACTACAACAGTTGCAACAGCACCTACAAAATTCCCCAAGCCTTGAACAGTAAATGTCGAAATATTACGAATGATATCCCCTAAAGAGCTAATCAATTTGTCTCCCGTATCTTCTAATTGGCTTCTAAATTGAGCAAAGAAAGGATCGCTTAAAAATTCTTGCATCTTCGTATCAATCGTATCGATATACTGAGGAAAATGATTTCCAAAACTGACTGTTTGTTCCTGAATTTTAGGAACAATGACAACCAATCCCCAAATGATCAACGCTACTACAATAATAAACAATCCGATGATGCTCCATATACGAGGAATTTGTTTCTTCTCTAGATAATCGACCACTGGATTCATCAAATAATATAAAATCCCTGCCATGATCAGCGGTAGACCAACAACTCCCATAAATTGCCAAAGCGGTTTAAATAAATAAGATACTTTTGTAAAAACTAGCAAGATCAACAAAATCAATAATACAACCAATAATGCTGTTACAACCTGATTATTTAAAAACCAACGCCAAAACCACGAAAAGCGTGTGTCTTTATCTTTTCCTTGTTCCATTCAATCACACTCCAAGCGATACATATTCTATTATTGTTCCAACTTTGATTGTTGGAAATATACTAGGAGTAACATATAGACCATTAACAATTGCATCTTCTTCAGGTACATCGTCAAAAACCAATGTCACATGGGCAATACTATTTAAGTTATTGTTCGCAAATGGTCCAACGTAAGATAATGTATATTCTTGTTCATCAATTTTTAAACGATCGCCTTTTTTCATTTCCAAAGATTGCGTTCCTTGAAATTTTTGAATGACGGAATATTCTTTCAAACCTTCTGTCGCGCTTTCCCCAAAAAGTATGATCATCGGTTCTTTTTCATCAAGTGCTTGAATGCCAACTTCTGTTACTACAGCTTCCATATCATTATCGCTCCTTCTCCAATTAATCAATCTTCATTATAGCATATAACTTTTTTTCATATTCAATAATTTAAGCTTATTCACGCATAAAAAAATATGGCTAGGAAATAACTCCATGAGTCATCTCCCAACCACAGCTTTTTCTTATTTTCTACAAATGCTAAAAGACTATGCTAAAATCGTTACTTCTACTTGCCTTCTTCCCCACTCAATACATTGAGAGACATCAGAAAAATGTAGATCAATAATATTTCCTTTGATTGCACCGCCTGTATCACTAGCTATAGCTTCACCGTAACCTTCTACATATAGCTTAGTACCTAATGGAATCACTGACGGATCGACCGCAATTGCCATGGGATCTACTCGAAGATCTTGACCCATAGCAGTTAGATTTCCACCACCGATAAATCCTTCATTACATGAGTATGCAGTAGCTTCCATCATCATCTTTTGTCCACTTGGTTTTGCATTTGCTGCTTTTTGTTTATCTAATTCCGCTTGTTTTTTCTCGGCTGCTTCTTTTTCCTTTGCAACTTTTTCAGCTTGTGCTTTTTTAGCTGCCTCAGCTTTCACTACTTTTTCTTTTTCTATTTTTTCTTTATTTAAAATATCACTTTTTACAAGTTGAATTGCTTCTCCTTGAGCTAATGAGTGGATCAATGAGCGAGAGAAGTTTTTGGCTGTATGTTCTGACACAACAGTGTAGCTCGTTAAGCTTTCTAGTTCGCTGCTTTTATTTTCTGCTGCGTATACAGGAATCACGGATCCAGTAACAAAACAGCTTATTATAAACAAAATTGGTAACCATCGTTTCTTCATTAAATAGTTTCCTCCCTAAAATTCATACGAGAGTTATCATATCATGGGTCAAAACGTTAATGGTTACTATTTAATTAAGGCTACGTTACAGTATGCAAGAAAGCGTTTTATCGATTGTCATATTATAAATATTTTCATCTTTTTTTAGTAAAAAAAATAAAAGTAGTTCAAAAATATCCCGTTATATTAAGGA